>JAVHYH010000025.1 GCA_031119155.1 Brevundimonas sp. | reverse complement strand
CAGCGCTTGATCTGGTGCAGCATGCAGGGCCGGGTGCGGGTCTCGTAGACGCTGTCCGAACAGGACCGCAGCAGAAACGCCTTCTGCAGCGTGGTCAGCGTCCGGTTCACCGCCCAGGTCGAGGCGAAGGGGCCGAAATAGTCGCCCTTGATCGTGTGCGCCCCGCGATGCTTGCGAACCTGCGGCGCGCGGTGGTCGCGGCGGATCATCAGCTCGGCGAACGACTTGTCGTCGCGCAGCACCACGTTGAAGCGGGGCTTCAGCTTCTTGATGAAGTTGGATTCCAGCAGCAGGGCCTCGGTCTCCGACGCCGTGACCACCAGCTCCATCGAGCGGGTCAGGGACACCATCAGGCCGATGCGCTGGGTGTGGAACCGGCCCTGCGCGTACTGGAGAATGCGCTTCTTGATCGACCGCGCCTTGCCCACATACAGGCAGGCGCCGTCCTCGCCGTACATGCGATAGACGCCCGGCTTGTCCGGCGCGCGACGGGCCTCGTCGCGGATCAGGTCCGCAGCCTTCAGGGCCGAATCGGGGGCGAGCGTCTCCTCGGTCATCCGCGGCAATATAGGCGTCCCGGCGCTGCCGCGAAGCGTCAGCAGAAGATCAGAAACGTCGAACCATCAACACGCCCGCGATGACCAGCGCCACGCCGCCCGCCCGGCCCCAGCTGATCGGGCTCTGCGGTGCGCCGAATGCGCCGAAATGATCGAGGATCAGGCCGATCAGAAGCTGGCCGGCCACCATCAGAGTGATGGTCAGGGCCACGCCCAGACGGGGCACGCCCCAGGCCGCCGCGACCACGAAGATCGCGCCGTACAGACCGCCGATCCACGCATACCAGGGCAGACCGCGCGCGGCGGTCAGGTCCGGCTTTGTCTGCAGGATCATGGCGACGATCCCCAACGCCGCCGTGCCCACCGCGAAGGAGACGAATGCCGCATTGACCGGCGAGCCCACGGCGGTCGCCATCTTGGCGTTGGTCGGGGCCTGAAGGGCGGTGGCGCCGCCGGCGAGGATGACGGCGATCATGGACAGAAGCGTCGGGTTCATGCCGTCATCGCTACCACTCTCGGCGCCGCCGCGCACCGGTCGTCAGCGGTTCAGGATGAAGCGCGCCGCCCGCTCGCCCTCCGCATCTCCCGCCTGACCGAACTCGACATTGATGTCGCGGTGGCTGTCGTCCGGGGCGGAGATCACCTCCGCCCGGCCGCCTGCGCGGATCAGCGCCTCGGCCAGCGCATGGCTTTGGACGCGAGCGTCCTCGCGGCGGGAGATGTGGAAGATCAGATACGGCGGATACCGCACGCCCGAACGCACCAGCAGGGTCGGCGACAGGGCGGCGGCGTTTGCGCCGAAGGCCTCCGAGTAGAGATTGCCGAGCATTCGACCGGCCGGGCCGGCGCCGCGATCCCCCGTGGCGTCATAGCCCGCCCCGTCCAGCAGGATCACGCCCGCCAGATCCGACGGCTGCAGCCCCTGCTCCGCCAGATAACTGGGGTCCGCGCCGACCAGCGCCGCCAGATGCGCCCCGGCGGAATGGCCCATGAGGAACAGCGGGCGACCCGGGTGGGTGAGCTTCAGGCTCGCCACGGCGGCGGCCACATCCTGCGCCTGTTCGCGCGGCGTCACCTGCGGCACGAGGCGATAGCCGATGGAGGCGAAGGTCAGGCCGTGGCGCTGCGCATACTCCGGCAGGCTATGCACCATCGCCTTGTCGCCTTGCGACCAGCCCCCGCCATGGACGTAGGCCAGCACCGGCCCGCTCGCCGATCCGGCATAGAGGTCATAGGCCTGTTTCGGATCGTCCCCGGTGGAGACCGTAGCGTGCGGCGCATCCGACCGGCCGCTGTCCACCGCGCCTTCGGCCCGACGTCGGCGACGCTCGCCCCGACGGGGGCGCTCCTGCGCGACGGCGTTTCCCGCGACGAGGGCGGCGGCGATCCCGGCCATCAGGGCCGTCCGGCGATGCAGGTCACGCATGGTTCTGTCTCCCGAAGCCCCGGAGATATCCAACGCCGGTCTTCGGCGCTTCCGTCGCTACCAGTGCAGCGTCGCTTCCCGCGTACCGAACACCTCGGCCAGCCGGTCCCGGGTGGAGCGGTGCGCGTCCTGCGGCAGGGCCGTCGGGTCGAACCAGCCGATCTCGGCGATCTCGCCATGGCTGGAGCGCTCCGTCATCGAGAACCGGTCCATACGATAGACCAGCACATGGTCGCCCCGGAAATAGCGTTCGTTGGAGTGGACGCTGACCAGTTGCGGACGGCCCTCGACGATCAGCCCGGCCTCCTCGCGCATCTCGCGGATCAGGGCCTCCTCGGCGCTCTGGCCGCGCTCGACGCCGCCGCCCGGCAACCACCAGCCGTGGACATAGGTGTGTTTGACCAGCAGCACCCGCCCCTCGCCGTCCACCGCCACCCCGCGCACGCCCAGCGTCATCCCGCGCGTGGCCCGCGAGAAGGCGAAGAACAGCGGCCGGGTGAAGGGCTCGATACGGGTGCGCCAGGTGGTCATCCGGCGACGATAGGCGTTCGAGCATTCTTGAACAGCGGGGCCGGGCGCTTTATTGCCGGAAGCATCAAGGAGCTCTCCATGCTGGCCCTCTACATCATCCTCGGCTTCGTCGTTCTGCTCGGCGTGATCAACTTCATCGAGTTCGGCCGGGTTGACTAAGTCCTCCGCCGATCGCGGCGCCGCGCTGGTCACCGGCGGCGGCAAGCGGATCGGCAAGGCGATCTGTCTGGAGCTGGCGCGCGCCGGCTTCGACATCGTGGTCCATTATCGCGGATCGAAGGACGCGGCCGAGGCCGTGGCCGATGAGGTGCGCTCGCTGGGCCGCCGGGCGGCGGCCGTCAGCGGCGACCTGTCCCGCGAGGATCAGGTGCGTGGCGTCGTTCCCGCGGCCGTCGCGGCGATCGGCCCGCTGACCGTGCTGGTCAACAACGCCTCCGTCTTCGAGGACGACCGGGTCGGCGACCTGAGCCGCGAAAGCTGGGACGCCCATATCGAGACCAATCTGCGGGCGCCCGTCGTGCTGTCCGAGGCCTTCGCCGCGCAGGCGGCCGAGGGGAGCAGCATCGTCAACCTGCTGGACCAGCGGGTTCTCAAGCCCGACCCCCGCTTCTTCTCCTACGCCCTGTCGCGCAACGGCCTGTGGTGGGCGACGCGGACGATGGCGCAGGCGCTGGCGCCGCGCATCCGCGTCAATGGCGTCGGCCCCGGCCCGATCCTGCCGTCCATCCACCAGAGCGCCGACGACTTCGCCGCCGAGGCCGCCGCCGTGCCCCTGCAGAAGGCCGGCAGCCCCGAGGCTGTGGCCGCCGCCGTGCGCTGGCTGGTTGAAGCCGATCTGGTCACCGGCCAGATGATCGCCGTCGACGGGGGCCAGCACCTGGCCTGGCAGACCCCGGACATCGTGGAGTAGCCCGTGGCAGCCCCCTCCCCCCTCCCCTTCGCCGCTTCCGGCGCCCCGGTCCGCGAGGCCCTGACGGTCTTCGTGCGTGGACTGGAGGTCGAGGCCGGCATCGGCGTCTATGACCACGAGCACGGTCGCCTGCAACGGCTGGTCATCGATGTGACGCTGGAGATGACCCCGGCGCCGATCGAGCGGCTGGGCGACACCATCAACTACGAGACCGTCGCCGAGGCGGCCCGCGCCATCGTGGCGGAAGGTCACATCGGGCTGGTCGAAACCTTCGCCGAGCGACTGGCCCTGGCCATGCTGGACGACGCCCGCGTGCGCCGCTGCGCGGTGCGGATCGAGAAGCCGGGCGCGCTCGGCGGCGCCGCCGTGCCGGGCTGCGAACTGGTTCTGGCGCGCTGATCAGGCCCTGATGCGGGCGGGGCGGGTTGCGCCGTCCGGGCCGGACCGTCATACCTGACAGCGGACTTGAAGGACCTCCGATGGCCGAACCCGGCGATCCGCAACACCCTGACGATCACGACGATCATGTCGGCTTCTCCTCACCGGCGTCGCTGCAGGGCCGTGCGCGCGAGGTCGCGCCGGAACCCGCGCCCGAGCCTGAGCCCACGCCTGAGCCGGTGGCGTCCGCGCCGGAGCGTGAGCCGGACCTGTTCGATCCCCCGCCCGCGCGGCCGGTGATCGAGACGCCGGAACCGGTGATCCCGGTGCTCACCCCGAAGGCCGCGCCAGAGCCAGAGCCTGAGCCTGAGCCTGAGCCGACCCCGACGCCCAAGCCCGCGCCCGCCTCGGCCGATTCGATCTTCGCCCCGACGCCGGGCTTCACCGGCCGGTCGAAGGACCGCACGCCGGTTCAAGATCCGCCCGGCGGCGGCGTCGGCCTGTACGCCGTCTATGCCCTGATCCTGCTGGCCGTGCCGACGCTGGGCGTCTCGGCCCTGATCGCCTTGCTGGCTGTGACCGGTCGCCCCGGCCCGGAGGACGACCTGTCCCGGTCGCACTTCATCTTCCAGCAGCGCACCCTGTGGGCGGCGGCCATCGCCGTTCTGGCCGGCGTCATCCTGCTGGCCGCGCCGTTCGGCCTCGGCGTGCCCCTGCTGTTCCTCGCGGCCCTGTGGGTCGTGCTGCGCGGCGCCACCGGCGTCTGGAACCTGAAGTCGGGCCGGGCCATTTCCAGACCACGGAGCTGGTGGATCTGAGAGAGGCGCGCGCATGTCCCATGTGATTCCGGAAGACGACGCCGCGCCAGGCGGAACCGGGACGCAGGGACGGACGACGGCGCTGATCAGCTGGATCCTCTACGCGCTGACCCTGCCCAGCGGCGGGCTGACCGCCGTCATCGGCGTGATCATCGCCTATGCGACGCGCAGCCGGGCGACGGGTCTGAGCCGCAGCCACGTCAACAGCCAGATCCGGCTGTTCTGGTCCGGCCTCGTCTGGGCCGCCCTGTTCTCCATCGCCTGGGTGGTCAGCGCCCTGCTGGCCCAGTTCTATGTCGGCGTGATCCTGATCTTCGTCGTCTGGGCCGCCCTGCTGCTGCTGGCGGTCTGGTTCACGGTGAAGGGCATCCTGGGCGCCGTCGCCCTGTCCGGCGGACGCGAGCCCTGAGGCTGCGGCGCCACGGCGCCTCACGATCCCGTCGCGGCAGGGAACGCCCGACCCGCCAGCGGATTTGAGCGATGTCGGTCCGCCGATAAAAGTCAGGGAGCCCCGCATGACCACCTTTCGCGATGTCCGCGCCGAACACCGCTTCGAACAGGGCTTTACCGACGCCGAGGGAGAGGTGCGCGTGGTCTTCGCCGACTATGCGGTGCACGACGACACGCGGGTGATCCTGCACGTCGAGGCCGACCCCGCCCTGCGCGGCGGCGGCGCGGCGGGACGCTTCATGCAGTCACTGGCGGCCCATGCGCGGACCGAGAAGCTGAAGCTTCAGCCCCGGTGCAGCTATGCGGTGCTGTGGCACCGGAGACACCCGGAGTACGACGACGTGCTGGCCTGACGCGCCCCCCGCTGGCGCCGCCCCAAGGGTTGTGGTGGATTGCCGTCAGGGGGAAACTGCATGCATTACCGTCACATCGCTGCACTGGCGATCGTCGCCGCTCTTGCGACGCCAGGTTCGGCGGCCGCGCAGACCTGGCAGGACTGGAGTGAGATCGAAGCTCGCGCCCTGGTCACAGCCGAACGGGGCGAGGTCACCGAGGTCGTGCTGTCGGACGATGGCGACCTTGAAATCCACGCGATCTTCGACGGCTGGCTGCACGCCATTCTGTTGGGACGCGATTGCAATGACCGAGGCGGTCAGCGGCGCTGCAAGGAACTGGCGTTCAACGCCCTGTTCGAAGTCGATAACGCCTCGCGATCCCGCGAACTCGAGGCCGAACTGAACTTCAACTATGTGGCGGACATGGCTGACGGCGAGGATTTCGTGGTCGAGCGAGCGGTGGAGCTGGGCGGCGGCGCGTCCCTGACCAACATTCGCCGACAACTCGACGGCTTCATCCGCAACTGTGAACTGGTCGCGGATGCGATCTGGCCGTCCAAGACCGATGGCGGAAAGGGTCGGTCGGGCTAGAGCGTCCGGCCGACGATCGCTTTCAGGGTTTCGGACTTCGACGGCAGGTCGCTGGCCAGACGGCCGGCGATCTCGCGGGCGCCGACCGGATAGGCGTCTCCGCCCTCGGCGATCTCCTTCGCCATGGCGGCGGCCTGCATCAGCACCGCCTCCAGCGCCTCGACCTGCTCGACCGCCAGCGCCTTGGCTTCCAGCTGAAGCCGCTTGACGCGATCCGCCGTGGTCTCCGGCTGGCGCATGAGATCATAGATCTCGGCCTGGGCCTGAACGAGGCGAAGATCGGGTTGGGCAGTCGGCGTGCGCTTGGGCATGGCTGTCTCTCCTGCAAAGGCAATGCAGGTCGCGAGTCCGGGGTTCCCGCGTCAGCCGATCCCGGCTCCACAAAAGCGACGCTGTGTCATTCCCGCCTCAGGCGATCGTCAGGCCGCGTCCTCGCGGACCTCCATGCGGGCCTCGGCCTCGCGCACCGCCTCGATGGCGCGGTCCACCACGTCGATCCCGGCGCCGGCCTTGACGCTTTCGACGGTCAGGATGCGGCGGAAGGCGCGCGCTCCGGCCCGGCCGTGCATCACGCCCAGCAGGTGCCGGGTCATGTGCGCCAGATGCACGCCCTCTTCCAGCCGCGCGACCAGATAGGGCCGATAGCGGGCCAGCGCCTCATAGGCGTCCACGTCCGCCGTCGCCGCCCCGAACATCCGCCGGTCGGCCTGCCCCAGCAGGGCGGGCTCGTGATAGGCGGCGCGGCCCAGCATGACGCCGTCCAGTTGAACCCCGTCATCGGCGGCCATATGCGCCTCGGCCTGGTCGAGATCAGGGATGCCGCCGTTGATGCTGATCGACAGGTGCGGGCGCTCGCGCTTCAGACGGCGCACCAGCGCGTAGTCGAGCGGCGGAACGTCCCGGTTCTCCTTCGGCGACAGGCCCTTCAGCCAGGCCTTGCGGGCGTGGACAATGAAGGTGTCTATGCCCACCGCCGCGCTGGCGTCGACGGTGGCGAACAGGCTGACCTCGGGGTCCTGATCGTCCACGCCGATGCGGCATTTGACGGTGGCGGGGACGGAGACGGCTTCCCTGATGGCGGCCATGCAGTCGGCGACCAGCTCCGGCTCGCGCATCAGGCAGGCGCCGAACTTGCCGGACTGCACGCGGTCGGACGGGCAGCCGACGTTCAGATTGATCTCGTCATAACCGTAGCTCTCGCCGATCCGCGCCGCCTCGGCCAGTTGGGCCGGGTCAGAGCCGCCCAGTTGCAGCGCGACCGGATGCTCGACCGCGTCGAAGCCCAGCAGCTTGTCCCGGTCGCCGTGCAGCACCGCCGGGGCCGTGACCATCTCGGTGTACAGCAGGGCATGGCTGCTCAGCGCCCGGTGAAAGGCGCGGCAGTGCCGGTCGGTCCAGTCCATCATGGGGGCCACGGATAGCCTACGATCTTGATTTTTCAGCATTATTCTAGCAATATCAGTGCACACGGAGGCGGCGTGTGCACTCTTTAGCACGACGCCGCGCGACGTTTTTTCTGATTTTTCGACACCTCAGTGCACACAGAGCGCACACGAAAATGGCGACGTATTCGAAACTCTCGTCAGGCTCATGGCGGGTCCAGGTCAGGAGGAAAGGGCGCTACGTTAGTGAGACCTTCCTCAAGCGCGATGACGCGCGGCGTTGGGCCACTGCAGCAGAGGCCAAAATTGATCGGGGAGAGACCCCGTCGCCCTCACGCGCCGCCAGTCTCCGTACGTTCGGCGAGCTCGTCGATCTGCATATCGAAGACATGAAGTCGGTCGGCAAAGCTCCCCGTCGCTCCAAGGCGGCGACCTTGAAATCACTTAAGTTCAGCTTGGGTAAGAAGAAGATCGGCGAACTTGATCGACAGCTGTTCATCGACTTCGGTCGAAAGCGGGCAGCCGGAGGAGCTGGCCCCATGACACTCAGCATCGACATCGGCGCTATAAAGCTTGTGCTCACTCACGCCGCCGCGGTGCATGGGCTAACCGTGCCCGTTGAGGCGATTAATCTGGCGCGGATTGCTCTCAAGCGGCTTGGACTGGTCGGAAAAGGCACCGAACGCGACCGCCGCCCCACAGACGAAGAGATCGAGCGTCTGATCGCACACTTTGAGGCGAACCCGCGCCAGATCATTCCGATGGCGGCGGTGGTCCGGTTCGCGATCGCCACAGCCATGCGCCAGGAGGAAATCTTCCGAGTTGTTTGGGACGACTTCGCAGTCCGTACAAAGATTCTCACCATACGCGACCGCAAGGACCCGCGTGAGAAGTCGGGAAATGATCAGCGCATTCCGCTGCTTTCGATCTCAGGCTTCGATCCGATCGCAATTATCGAGGAACAGCGCCCGGCGAGGACCAACTCCGACATGCGCATCTTCCCATTCAACCATCGATCGGCTGGAACGGCCTTCAGCCGCGCATGCAGAGACCTCGGCATAGTCGATCTTCACTTCCACCATCTGCGTCACGAAGGGACCAGCCGTCTTTTCGAGGCAGGCTTCCAGATCCCACAAGTCGCGCTCGTCACCGGTCACAGGGACTGGAAAATGCTTCGGCGCTACACGCACCTGCGTCCGGAGAGTTTGCACTTGGTCGCTGCGAGCATGGCTGCTTAGCGCCAAAAGCAGACATCCTGGTCGATGACCAAACCGGACACTCGCCTGGTACATAACCGCTGTGGATTGAGTCTCAAGCCCCGTTGTGCCGCCCGAACGTGCGCGTGGAGCCGTCCGCGAGGATCAGCAGGGTGACGTAGGGCTCGCGCCCTGCCGACTCCATGCCGGGCGATCCGGCGGGCATGCCGGGTGCGGTCAGGGCGCGGGCGGCAGGAGCTTCGCGCAGCAGGCGTTCGACATCGGACGCGGGAACGTGGCCCTCAATGGCGTAGCGACCGACAACGCCCGTGTGGCAGGACGAAAGCCGGTCGGGGATGCCGTGCCGGGCGCGGATGGGGGCCAGGTCTTCGAGTTCGACCACCTGCGCCGTCCAGCCGGCGCGCCGCATGTGATCCACCCATCCGCCGCAGCAGCCGCACCACGGCGTCTTATAGACGGTGATCCGCTTCGCTCCTTGCGCCAGCGCGGCGGTCGGGATCGCGATGACCGCGAGCCCAGCCATAAGGGCGGTGCGGCGATTGGAAGTGACGGGTGGCATCGGCAGCTCCTGAGGCTCGGCGACCACCATAGCAGCGCGTCCGACGGGCGCGCGTGACATGACGCCGCTCAGCCCGGCAGCCGCACCGGTTCGGGATGGGGCGCGCAACAGGCGTCGTGATCGCCCAAGGCCTCGATGACGCGACAGTTGGAGACCCGCCCCCCGGCACAGGTCGCGGCCTGTATTCGGCTCAGTTCCGTGCGCAGCGCCTCCAGACCTGCGATCCGGGCCTTGACCGCCGCCAGTTGCCGCTCGGCGATCAGGTTCGCCTGGTCACAGGGCTGGTCAGGCTCGTCGGCGAGGGCCAGCAGAGCCCGGATGTCCTCGATCTCGAACCCCAACTGCCGGGCGTGCCGGATGAAGCCCAGCCTGCGGGTCGCCTTGTCGTCATACAGGCGGCGGTCGCTGTCGGTGCGGGGCGGCTCGGGCAGCAGGCCGATCTTCTCGTAGAAGCGGATTGTCGGAACCTTCACGCCGGTCTCGGCGGAAAGGCGGCCTATGGGTTTCAGAAGGTCAGTCTGTGTGGCGCGGGTCATGTCCGGAAAATAAGCGCTTGATCCTCTAGTGACTAGAGGATGCAGAAGGGGCGTCATGAGCATTCAGGACACCCCCGACACCTGCGCCCCCAAGGGCGGCTGCTGTGGCCACGACGTGAAGTTCGACGGCGCGTCCCCCGCCTATCGACGCGTTCTGGTCGCCGTGATCGTGATCAACATGGTCGGCTTCATCGCCATTGTGATCGGCAGTCTGGCGCAAGGGTCGGCGGCGCTTGCGGCCAATGCCATGGACTTCCTCGCCGACAGCGCCACCTACGCCATCAGCCTGTGGGCCATCGGCAAGTCGGTTCAGGTTCGATCCGGCGCGGCGGTATTCAAGAGCCTGAGCCTGCTGATCATGGCCGTGTCCGTCCTGGGCTATGCGATCTGGCGCGCGGCGACCGGCCAGCCGCCCGAAGGGTCGGTCATCACCGGGCTGGGCCTGTTTGGGTTCGCCGCCAACCTTGTCGCCGCCCTGCTTCTGGTGCGTTACCGCGAGGGTGACGCCAACGTCCGCTCGGTCTGGCTCTGCACCCGCAACGATCTGGTTCACAGCCTCGGCGTCGCGGCGGCGGGCGGTCTGGTCTGGCTCACGGGATCGCGTTGGCCCGATCTGGTCGCGGGCGTTCTGCTGGGTGCGGTCTTCCTGCACTCGGCGGTCTCGATCCTGCTTCAGGCGCGTGCTGAAAGCCGGGCAGCGGTGTGAACGGCATCGAGCGGATGGCCCAAGTCCATCTTCGGAAACGCCATCTCAGCCCACGAAGCGGTTGACCCCGACCGCAGGACGCGACACGGCAGCGCAATGACTGCTCCAGAACCCGCGCTGACCTCCCTCGCTCATGGCGGAGGATGCGGCTGCAAGATCGCGCCGGACAAGCTTCAAGCGATCCTCGCCGGCACGCCGCAGGCTGCGGCGTTTGCCTCCCTGATGGTCGGTACCGAGACCTCGGATGACGCTGCTGTCTGGCGGCTCAACGACGAACAGGCCTTGGTCGCCACCACGGACTTCTTCATGCCGATGGTGGATGACCCGTTCGAGTTCGGCCGTATCGCCGGCACGAACGCCCTGTCGGATGTCTACGCCATGGGCGCGACGCCGATCTTCGCGCTGGCGATCGTCGGCATGCCGATCGGCCAGCTGTCGGTCCAGACCATCGGAAAGATTCTGGAAGGCGGCGCGTCGGTTTGCGCGGCCGCCGGCATTCCGATCGCCGGAGGTCATTCGATCGACAGTGTCGAGCCCATCTATGGTCTGGTCGCCCTGGGTCTGGTCCACCCCGACAAGCTGCTGACGAACAGGGCCGCCCGGCCGGGCGATGTGCTGATCCTGACCAAGGCGCTGGGTGTCGGCGTCCTCAGCGCCGCGTTCAAACAGGGGCGTCTTCAGCCAGCGGGGTATGAGGCCCTGATCGCTTCAACAACGCAGCTGAACACGCTGGGCGCCCGGCTGAGCAGTATCCCGGGTGTTCATGCCGTTACCGACGTCACCGGCTTCGGCTTGCTGGGTCATGCGCTGGAAATGGCGCGCGGGTCCGGGGTCGCCATCCAGATCGACAGCCTCTCACCCGACTTCCTGCCCTCCTCCCAAGGCTTGGCCGAAGCTGGTGTGCGCACCGGCGCCTCGACGCGAAACTGGGCCGCCTATGGCGAGGCGGTGGCTTTCGAGGGTGAGCTGCCAACCTGGCGGAGGGACCTCCTGACCGATCCGCAGACCAGCGGCGGACTGTTGATTTCGGTCGCGGCGGACCAGGCGGAACAGGTGCTGACGCTGGCGCGCGACCTTGGCTTTTCCGCCGTTCGACAGGTCGGACGGGTCAAGGCCGGATCCGCCGGCGTCACTGTGATGAGCCGATGATCCGCCAGACCCGGGAGCTGGGTCTGAAAGCCCGGCTCGGTTATGACGCGATCATCGATGTGCGCAGTCCCGGTGAGTTCGCTGAAGACCATATTCCCGGCGCGATCAATCTGCCGGTCCTGGACGACGCCGAGCGGATCGAGGTCGGCACCCTGTATGTGCAGACGTCCAAATTCATCGCCCGACGGACGGGCGCGGCCCATGTGGCGAGAAACATCGCCCGACATCTGGAGACCTCGCTGTCTGACCGGGGCGGCGGTTTCAAACCGCTGATTTACTGCTGGCGGGGCGGCCAACGCTCCACTGCCATGGCCACCATCATGGATCAGGTCGGCTGGCCGGTCAGCCAGCTGCAGGGCGGCTACCAGACCTGGCGCCGCCTCGTCGCGTCTGAACTCTACCCTTCCGAGGGTTCGGACAGCGGGCTGAAACTCACCCTGCTCGACGGTTTCACCGGAACCGGAAAGACCGAGGTTCTCGCGCGTCTGGCCGCGGGCGGCGCCCAGGTGATCGATCTTGAGGCGCTGGCCGAGCACCGGGGGTCGGTGTTCGGCGTGACCGGCATCGCCCAACCGAGCCAGAAGCAGTTCGAGACGCGGCTTCACGCAGCGCTGGAGAGTCTCGACCGCGACAGGCCGATCATCGTCGAGGCCGAGTCCAGCCGGATCGGAAACCTCACCCTGCCGCCGCTGCTGTGGCGTGCGATGAAGACCGCCCCGCGCATCCAGCTGTCGGCGCCCCTCCCCTCCCGGGTCGAGCACATTCTGAACAGCTATGGCTCAACCGATCCCGAGGTTCTCGACGCCGCCTTGGCCCGCCTGCCGCGTCATCACAGCAAGGATACCGTGCAGGGCTGGAGGGTCTTGGCGCGCGACGGGCGGTTGGCCGAACTCGCGACTGAACTGATCACCCAGCACTATGATCCGGCCTACCGTCGCGGGGCGATCGCGAACCCGCCTTGTGAAGCGACGGTCGAACTCATGGGGATGACGCGCAGGGATTTCGAAGACGCCGCCCAACAAATCTCGACATTGGTCGACAGCTTGGCGATCTGAGCGATTACAGGTCGCGCATCTGCTGGGTACGCAGCCGAGACCGCAAACCATCAGCCCCAGTTCTGCATCGAGACCTCTGCCAACGACCGGCATGCGCCATTTGCGGTCATTAGCAGGTAGCCAGAAACCCGACATTCCGCGCATGCGTGGAAGGTCTGCTTTCGGCGGGGCCCCTATTTCGCTAGGCGCCCCCTAGCGGTGGTTGAGCGGGCGCCTCAAGTCGGACCCGCGCGTCACGCACGTCCAGCAGAATTAAACCAACGTCAACGCCGCCCCGGAACGACCCCGGGACAAGTTTGTCCATAGGCAATCGCTGCGTGCCGAACCCCTCGGCCGTCACGCCGATATGGTGGCCCGCCCACCGCATCTCCCCCGTCAGAACCTCCGGATCATGCCGGACGGCGGGGCAAACTTCCCCTCTCACTAGCTGCTTCAGACATCCCCAGTCGAATTCGTCGCTGCGCACCGGCGCGAGGACGTGCAGTCGCTGAGGCGCCTCGCCGCGGCGTTCGTATCTGAAAACAATGTTTCGCCAGCCCACACCCCACCCGCCGGGGGGCACAGGCCGATAGCGCAAGCCGCAAGCGGCCCGCCCGAGCGCCCTCTTGGCCTTGAAATAAAGTCGCCCGTATCGCCACGGCACATGATCCGCCATGAGCGTGTCGAGACTGAACATTACTTCGCCCCTGCATCTGCACGAGCTTGAGATGGCGAGAATGCCCTGACCCGCAAGGTCTGAGCCCTTGTAGGGGCGTGTCACACTGCCCCTAACCCCTGTAGCGAGGCTTCAACGAACGATTTCAGCCTTGCCGCAGTTCGACTCTCCGCCCTTGAGCGAATTTCACCTCACGGCCCTCAGCCGCCATCGGGTTTTTCTGCTTCCGGCTTTGACTTCCGCGCCGTTGCCGACCGCTGATGTGACGGCTTCTCTCGCGGGTTCTCAGGGTCTGGCTCAGGCGACTGATCCAGCGCCTTCCACATCGCCTTTACGGCATCGGTCTGGCCAGTGTTGGTATCTTCTCTAGCCTGCTCAACTGCCGCACGCTCGCTATCGCTCAGGGGGCGCTTCAGGCGTCGTTCCTGATGAGCAATGAACTTGCTGGGCTTCAACGCTGACCTTCGGAGACCGGGATTCTAGAATAAGTCGGCGACCCGATCCGGAGCCCCTTGGTTCGGATCGGATCGCCGGAGTTCCCGGTCCGGTTGGTCCGTCCCCCTGACGCTCGGTTACCACCTAGCGCCACTTCCCGACAGAGGCGCGGTGTCGCTCGTTAGATCGTCAAAGTCGGACTTCCATCCTTAGCGGACCCGTTCCTCTTACAATGAGTCCTTGTCGCCTTTGCGCTACTGGCTGACGTCGGAGAACGTCCAGAAACGCGACATCCGGACCGCTCGGATCAACAGCAATATCGCCGGCGTTGAGCGCGTGAAATGAGAAGCCCGTAAGCCCCCAACAGGCCGGGCGGGTTGAGACGGCCAGGCGTAGTTGGTGTTTTGCTCCTTGGGGGCGAGAGCGCCAGCGTCACAGCGGCAGGCGCGCCACCTTTGGCTCTGCGTCCTCGAGCCACACCAGAACCGAAGGGTATCCGGCGGAGACGATTTCTACACCGCGTTGCACCAGCCGGTACTCGGCCCGGCACGGCGTCTGATCCCGCCCATCCGTCATCCGGCAAGCGGTTACGTAGCGATCCCGTTCGACCGGTCGGAGACGGCGTTCAACGATCGGGCCGGCAGGCGGCTGCTCCATCGCCACGACGTTGATTGTCCGGTTGGGTTGGCGGGCGAGGACGATTTCAACATCGTGCCTCTGGCTGTGCGGACGCATGGCGATCCGCACAGTGTCAGGAACGCCGTCATAATCCAGATCAACGGACACCATCTCGGTCGCCTCAGCCAGTTCGGCTTCCGCGGCGCCTGCAACCGCCTCGGCGGTGGTCGACACGATCCGACCTCGAGCGGCCCGTCGTGACCCGGTACACACGGCGTCAAACGCCTCGGCCTCCGCGGAGTGGGTTTGCGGATAATCGGGCTCGGACGTCGGGCTTGAGGATCCGAGCAGCCGCCCGTCACGCGTGAAGGCTGAAGCCTTGTCGGCAAACATCTCGCTTTCGCTGCAGTCATATCGGCGCGTCACGACTGTGTAGGCCTGGGCGCCCACGGTCTGCCCGTGCACGACCCAGAGCTCGCTGGCCTCCCGCACGTCGCGGCGGGCCGGCCCGTCCGGCGCAATCACGGCGGCGTCGGTGATCCAGAGCGAGGCGCCGTCCGGATGCTCCGCTGTCGCTTCGAACCGGATCAGTTCGCGCCAAGGGCCTTGGTCCTGACCTTCAGGACTGAGGCCCAGCAGGGCGATCAGGGTCAGGAGCATGGGGCCCTCCGGAATGCCCAGCAAGCTTAGGCGGCGCCAGTGACCGAAAACAAGAGCGAGCGGGTTCGGAGAGCTTCGCTACGACTTATCACACATTGTTCGACGAAGCCTTTGCCATACTGGTGGGCCGGTGCTTACATCGCACTCCTGCCGCACCACGAGGCCACATGTTCCCCCTGTCCCTGATCGTGCTCATCCCGGCGCTGGCGCAGGAACCTCCCCCCATGCCGCCCCCCGGTCCTGGCCGTCCGCCGCCCTTGGCGAACGGGATCGCCATCACCGGTCGGCTCGGCTCGGACTGCGGCGATCTCCGCGATCCGACCGGGCGGTGGCGGCACCAGAGCTGGGCCTCGCTGGGAGCCGGCCAGCGCATCTGGCTGAGCGTCAGTTCCCCGGATTTCGACGTCACGCTGAATGTTCACGACGCCGACGGGAAGCCTGTTGCCACCGTGGAGGATCAGCAGGACGACCGGCCGACGGGACAGTTTATCGTGGCGACATCCGATGAAGCGACCAACGGCGCTCTTCAAACCTATTCCTTGCAGGTGACATCGGCGGAGCCCGGCCAGACCGGTCGCTGGCGGATCGAGGATCGCAGGGACGGATCGGACGCCCAGATGTTCCACGGCGAGATCCTGCCGCTGTCAGGTTCAAGTGACTGCTCCGTTGAAGCCGGGAGCGATCATGGACCGGACTGACGACGTTGTTCATCCGCTTACGTTAGCGGCGCCGGAGACAGGTTTGTGTTGAGTTCGCAGATCGCCATGTGGGCTGCGCTCGCTCTGCAGACACCTGAACCTGTAGCGCTTGCCGTCGTCCCGACCGACTGGGTCACCCATGGGGAGAGCCGCTATCTTGAGACGCTGCTCTCCAGCCTCGAACGCGGGGGGCGACTGCAGCGAACGCCCTCGACCCTGGACCCCGAACGCATCCATTCGTGTCTCGATGACAGTGCCCCGGAGCCTTGCCTGCGACGCCAGTCGATCGCAACGGGGCAGTCAGCGGGAGAGAGCACGGCCTTGATCGTGATCGGCCTGTCGTCTGGCGAGGTCATCGACGGCGAAGAACGGGACGCCGTACAGGTGTACTGCATCAGGGCTGGAAGCGGTGACGTAGCGGGGAACCGCAAACCAACAGCTCTTCACCCCAGCGCGGATCGCATGCAGTCCGTCCAGCCTTTTCAGCGCGACCTGGATGCGCTTTCAGCCTGTATCGAAGCGGCCCGGGCCGAATAGTGTGCACCAGCCGTTGATCGCTCCGCCGCGTCGCAACGTCAGAGGCGGTTCAGGAGCGCGACCAGTTCCACAAGAGACCGGACCTCGCATTTTTCAAACACGCGGCGGATATGCGTGCGAACTGTTCCGATCGCGATATTCATCGATTCCGCAACAGCCTGCGGACCGCTTCCGCCGGCGAGGCGAGCGGCGATCAGCGCTTCCGTTCGAGTGAGGTCAAAGAGTTCGCGGGCGATACTGGAGATTTTCTCGTCACGATCGGGGGCTGAGGGGAGGATGAGCAGGGCCGAGGGACCATGCCGGAGACGATAGATCAAAGGCGCAGCGGTCAGGCTGATCACGATCGGGGCATGCCCATCCCGATCCCGCAGAACGACCGGCGAGAACGGCGGCGACGTCGTCGCGCCAGCGACCCGTGCGATCGCGGACCTGAGCGCGCGATCATCCCGTTCCCGAACCGCCATCACCTGACCACGCAGGATCCGGAGATTGGCTTGTGAGACCAATGCGGACTGCGCGCCCGCCGAGCAGGCGATTAGTCGACCATGGGCGTCACAGATGATGGCGGCTTGCGACATCATCTCCAGCATCGGGTTTGCAAGCGCCCAGCCCTGTCGACCGATGGCCAGTTGAGTGCGCACAGCGCCTCGGACGTGAGGCGCGATAAGGGAGATCGCCCTTTTCTGCTCCGGAGTGACGCCGCCCTGGCTCGCCGTCCGCATCACCGCCATGCCCACCAGCAGGCCGTCCTGCCGGAGCAAAGGGGAAAGGCATCCATGGGCGAGATCGTAACGACGCAGCCATTCGCCATAGGCCGGAAAACGGCGCGCATCGTCAGCGCTTGTGAAGTCGGCCTCGTCCAGGATCGCCAGTTCAGGCGCCGACAGGCCGACCCGGACCCTCGAGTTCACCCTCGGATCACCGGCGCCCACCGCAATGAATTCGGCAGCAGCCTCTTGTGGCAGGCCGGTCATCCAGTTGAAGGGTACGGCGGCGTCGGCGCCGAGGCCGATCAGTTCGCCGCCCATCGAACCGGTCAGGTCCGCCAGGCCGCCGAGTGCGTCAGTCCAGGAGCCTTCTCCGAAACCCGCTGCCCGGAAGCGCTCGATGACCTCGACGACATCCTCTTCCGTCATCGTGGATACCCGGACCGGCCCGCGCCCCCCATGACGCGAGGGGTACGATAGGCAGGCTGCGCGCGCCTATACAATATTGCAGACGCCCTCCACGGGTCGCTTTGCCTAAATCCGGCGCGAGGTCCCACCGGGACCGCACTTTGGGGAAGCACGATGGGCATCATGATCGCACTGGGGTTGGCCGCAGCACTCGTCACGCCGCCCGGACCGCAATCGTCCGGCTGGACCTTTTACGATGAGGCCGACGGTGTGGAGGTCTATTACTCGGTTCGCCTGAACGCCGACGAGGCCCGGGTCGCATGGAAATGCGTGAACACCTCGGGGAGCGACGCGAGTTGCTCAATCGGCGCGGGGCGCAACAAGGCCTACCGCTGCCTGTCGAACGGTGTCCCGGTCGGGTTTACAGAAGCCCTTGGAGAACGCGCCACTGTCAGAGCGGGCGGTGAATACGCCTTTCCGTCGGATTCAGCCTGTCGTGGTCGCGCCATTACGAGCGTCGAACCCTTCGGTGTCCGTATCAGCATCGAGCGCTAGGGGCCGCCATGGTTTCTCTCCTGAGCAAAACGATCGGCCCTGCCGTGGTCATCGCCGGATTTGCAGCCGCCCAGACGCCCGCCATCGCCCAGGACAATCTGGTGATCCGCGCCGCGACTTCGCGGGACGACGCCTCCTACTGTGCGTGGGACTCCAGCACCGTTCGATGCTGGACGCGCGAGGGCGGCAAGGCCTTTCTCTGCATCGCCAGAGGGTGTGTCGTCCAGGAGGAGGTTGCGGACTACCTAAGGCGCGCGGAATCCGATGCGGTCGAAACGCCCGATGGGGACGCGATGATCCAACTCGGCTGGGGCGAGTGCAGTCTGACCTGGTCTGCGGCCGTTTGCTTTATCGGCGATTGGTCGGCGACCGCCACCGGCCAGCTCATCCAGATCGTTGACCCGCAGAACCAGGTGACGGATCACTGAGCGCGACCATTTGCGTGCTGGCGGCGAAGCACAGCAAGCGCCCGGACAGGAAGTGAGATCGCCAACGATGAGCAAGAACGCGCCGGGTTGGGGCTTTCCCTGTTCACACAACGTACGCTTCTGGACAAGGCTTACTATGGCGGGACTGGCGCTCGCCCAGCCTGCCCCGGTTTTCGCCAAGCCGATTCAGGCGGCGCAGGATCGACCTGCCCAGGCCGATTGCGCAGCGGTCAGGGATGTCGATCTGTCGCGGCTCCAGCGCCAAATGGACCGCGAGCGCCGGACGCGTGAACGGCAGGGTGACGAGGTCGGCCCCCTGTCGCTCGCGCCCGAGGACATTGCGCGCGGGATGGTCGATGTCGTGCAGATCGCTGATTGGGCGTCGCGTCGCCCTTCGGCAGAGGCCTCTGTGGTGATCCGCGCGAGAATGGGACCAGGCGGGGGACACGCCACCGACCATAAATCCGTGGTCTGGCGCGAACCGGACGGCAGCTGGTGGTTCTGGCGTCAGACCCTGGGCGGTCCCCCGGCGCCGCCCGGTCCGCCACCACCTCGCGACGCCGTCAGGGGCTCGCCTGAGTGGCTGGCTTGGGAAAGCACCCAGCCGCCCGCCGACAGGTCCATGGACGACCGCAACTATCCTCCGGTGGAGGGCCGGCTCGCCCCGGCGCAAAGCCAGCAGATGGAAGCGGCCTGGGCGGATCCGTGCCGGCCTTGGGACCCCGCTTTCTGGCCCCTCGAGATCCCGTTGAAGCGTCGGATCGATGGTTCAAACCGACGGCTTTGCGCCCAGGACAGTTCCGCGATCTATGCCGAAATCACTGAGCCCGGCCACGCGCCGCGGGTTGTCGGCGGAGCTTGCAGCAACGATGGCCCTACCTACCGGATGATCCAGATTGCGACCTATGCGTCATCGGGCGAAGCTGACGGACGATGATGTGATCCATGCCTTGCCGGGGGACGAATGGACCAGAGACTGAGCGATGCCATTGATGTTTTTCGCGATCATCTCGAGTCGTGGATGACCGCTCCGCCAGAGCGTGGCGCTCCCTTGTCCCAGGCGGAGGTGGAGGACGCGCTCGAGCTTTTAACCGCCGCAAATTACGGCGGCGCAGTCCTGCTGAGCAGACTCGCCGCAGCGGGCGTCCAGCTTCATCGCGAGGACAGGAAGACTATTGATCTGTGGGTGGTTGAGCAGGTCCGCATGGGCAATTTCGCCCGCGCCGCCAGCGAGACATACCGAAAGAACTCAACGACGGATTTTCAGCGATCCGAGTAGGCCCGTCAATCAGCGCACGGGTGGAAGGCCTGCTTCGGCCTATACACCGACGCGCCTGCTGACCTGATCCAGGCTCCCGCGCAATGCCTGAAGCGGACCCGGGCAAGCGCCGCTTTGAGTCAGGATCGGACATTCGGAAAGCTGCGGTCGTAGGCCAAGATCGCAGTAGATCGCCGGAACGAAAAGAAAAGAAAACGAGAACCGCGTGTGCAAAATTTGCACACGGATCATCGTAACTATCTGAATAAAATCAACAACCCACACCATCCATCATCGGGGCGACGGAGAGGCGGCGGTCCAGTGGGGTGGGC
>JAVHYH010000264.1 GCA_031119155.1 Brevundimonas sp. | reverse complement strand
AGTCGACCCACATCGAGCAGGTCGCCGCCCGCCTGAACTGGCCGCTGGTCCGCGTGAACCTGGACAGCCACGTCAGCCGCATTGATCTCGTCGGCAAGGACGCCATCGTCCTGAAGGACGGCAAGCAGATCACCGAATTCCGCGAGGGCATGCTGCCCTGGGCCCTGCAGCGCCCGATCGCCCTCGTCTTCGATGAATATGACGCCGGTCGTCCGGACGTGATGTTCGTCATCCAGCGCGTGCTGGAGGCGCAGGGCCGCCTGACCCTTCTGGACCAGAACCGCGTCATCCGCCCGAACCGCTGGTTCCGCCTGTTCTCGACCACCAACACCATCGGCCTGGGCGACACCTCGGGCCTGTACCACGGCACCCAGCAGATCAATCAGGGTCAGATGGACCGCTGGAACATCGTGACCACGCTCAACTACCTCGACCACGACGTCGAGACGGACATCGTCGTCGCCAAGGCGCCCGAGTACGCCGGCGCCGAGGGCCGCCGCACCGTGGCCGCCATGGTCCGCGTCGCCGACATGACCCGCAACGCCTTCATGAACGGCGACATCTCGACTGTCATGTCACCCCGCACCGTCATTACCTGGGCCCAGAACGCCCAGATCTTCGGCGGCGACATCGGCCTGGCCTTCCGCCTGACCTTCCTGAACAAGTGCGACGAGCTGGAACGCCCGACCATCGCGGAGTTCTACCAGCGGGCGTTCGGGGAAGACCTCCCGGAAGCGGCGACGCGGGTGAAGGTGGGGTAGGCCCCACCGCCTTGGGGAAAGAAGAAACTGCCGTTTTCCCCTCCTTAAGCTGCACCGTTTAAATACCCCTCTCGCAAGGTGGGGCGCGTACAGTGGTGAAGAGTATCGAGCATGTGCGGGCCTATGCGACCCGCTACCGGGACCTGTTCCTGATCCGGCTGCTGTCGGTGCTCGGCATTTTCGGGATCACCCTGTGGCTGGCGCCTTGGCCGTGGGCCATCAGCTTCGCCGTCATCCAGTCCGTTCTCTATGTCCTGCTGTGGCGAGTGGTGGAGCAGGCGCGGCTGCATCCGGAGGCGCCGGGCGCCTGGGGGCGGCTGAAGGTCTTCACCGAAAGCCTGACCTTCGGACTGGCCATGCATGCGGCGGTGTTCGTGCTGGCGGCGTGGAAGCTGGAGCCGGACCTGCTGCCGCAGTCGATCATGCTGATCGCCGGCAATCTGATGGTCGGGGCGCTGCAGGTCCACGTCAGCCGCCTGAGCTTCGCCGCCGCCGTCGTGCCGCCGTCGATCACCATGATGATCATCGGCTGGGGCGAGTTCGGCGATAACGCCGGCGTGCTGGCCGGCATCGTCCTGTTCATCCTCGGCGTCATCGGCGCGGCCTGGCGGCAGGCGACCAGCGACCGCGACACGGTCGAGCTCTATGTCGACCTGACCCAGCGATCGGGCGAGTTGCGCGCCGCGCTGGAGGACGCCCGCGCCGGGCGCGAGGCGGCCGAGCGCGCCAACATGGCCAAGTCCCGCTTCCTCGCCATGATCAGCCACGAGGTCCGCACGCCGCTGAACGTCATCCTCGGCATCGTCGAGGTGCTGCGCCGCAAGCGGCGGGGCAAGGAGGAGGCCGGGCTGGTCGAAGACATGGGCGACGCCGGCGGCATGCTGCTGCGCCTGCTGAACGGCGCGCTGGACCTGTCGAAGATCGAGAGCGGCCAGAGCGAGCCGGAGCTGGCGCCCGTCGATGTCCGCGCCCTGCTGGCCGCCGTCGCCCGCGTCTGGCGCCTGCGCAGCGAGGAGCTGGGCCTGACGCTGGAGGTCGACTGCCACGGCGCGCCCGAGGACTTCGTCGTCGCCACCGACGCCGGGCGGATCGAGCAGGTGGTCATCAACCTGCTGTCCAACGCGCTGAAGCTGACGCCCTCCGGCGTGATCCGCATCCGCGCCATGGCTTTGCCTCGCGACGGCGACACCGTCGCCCTGCGCATCGAGGTCGAGGATCAGGGCCCGGGCGTTCCCCCGGCCCAGCGCGACCGCATCTTCCAGCCCTTCGAGCAGCTGGAGGCCGGGCGCGCCGCGGGCGGCGCCGGGCTGGGGCTGGCCATCTGCCGCGCCAATGTCGAAGGCCTGGGCGGGCGGATCGGGGTGACCGACGGCCTGACCGGCGGCGCCCTGTTCCATGTCGACCTGCCCGCATCGCGCGCCCGCATCGCCGAGGCCGCCGCGCCCGCCGCCGAGGTCCGCGCCCTGTCGGTGCTGGCGGCGGAGGATCACGAGGCCAACCGCCGCCTGCTGTCGCTGCTGCTGGCCCAGTTCGGCGCGAAGGTGACGCTGGTCGAGAACGGCGCCGAGGCGGTGGCGGCAGCGCGGGCGGACGGCTTCGACCTGATCCTGATGGACGTGATGATGCCGGTGATGGACGGGGTTCAGGCCCTGACCGCCATCCGCGCCGAGGAGGCCGGGAGCGGCCGCCCGCGCCTGCCTGTCCACATGCTGACCGCCAACGTCTTCGACGAGGACGTGGCCCGCTATCGCGCCGCCGGAGCCGACGGAGTGCTGCGCAAGCCGATCGAGATCGAGGCCCTGCACGCCGCCCTGGCGTCGGTAGCCGCCGACTGAGCGGTCAGCGGCCCGCGCCGTTGCGCCAGGCGGGCTCGGCCATCTCGGTGACCGCCGTCCGGACGTCGGCGGGCCAACTTTCGATGGCGGCGTCGAAGGCGGTCCAGTCGCCCGCGAACAGCATCCGTGTCGCCTCCTCATACCCGGGCCGGTCGCCGGCCAGCGTGGTCATCAGGCGGTAGGCCGCGTCCTTGGCCGTCCGGGCGATCCCCGGCCCCTCGGCGGAGCGCATCGCGCCCTCGACCAGCTTGCGCAGCGCCACCGAGGCGCCGCCCGGCTGGCTCGCCAGCCAGTCCCAATGCCGCGGCAGCAGGGTCACCTCACGCGGGGTGACGCCCAGCTTAGGCCGGCCGGGGCCGCGCTTCTCCGGTTCCGGCGCAGCGGGCAGGCGGGACACGGCGTCGGCGGCCGATCCCCGCAGATCCAGATCGATGACCTTGCCCGAGGCGGCGTCGAAGACCAGCACGCCCTCCCCGGCTGCGGCGGCGGCATGGACGGCCGGAAGGGCTTCGGCGAGCGGGCCTTTGCCCAGCAGGCGGTCGCCGGCGAAGGCGTAGACGGGATGGGCGGCGTGGGCGGACATGAGGGGCCTCGGGGTCTGCGCCAGACGCGGCGCGAGCCGGGGATTTACCCGGGCAAAACATCGTCGTCAATATTACCCGGACATAATTCCGGACTGCGACGAAGAAGCCGGCCCGGCGACGGAACTCCGGCCCCGCTTCCGCGCTGTTCCGGTACGCCTCCCCGGCTCCCCATCATCACGAGAGATTCCCATGACCGACCAGCGCATCGAAGGCCTCGCCACCGAAATCAAGGGCAAGGGCCAGTCCGGCCTCGGCAAGCTCACCGGCGACAGCAAGCTGCAGTTCGACGGCAAGCTGAACGAGGTGAAGGGCAAGGCGCTGGACGCCTATGGCCGCGTCATCGACGGTCTGGACGGCCTCGTCGAAAAGGCCCCGGTCCAGTATCAGGACAAGGCCCGCCAAGGTCTCGACTTCGCCCGCCGCAAGCCGCTGCTGACCACCGGTCTGGTGGCCGGCGCCCTCGTGGTGCTGGGCAGCCTGGGCGGCCGTCGCCGCTAAGGGTTGCCTCCCTCTTTCGAACCGTTGTCGGCCGCCTGTGCGAACAGGCGGTCGATGTCGTTTGAGCCCTCCCCTCAGCCTCCCGCCAGCCAGTCGGCGAGGTTGGTCATGTAGCGGCGCGTCTGGCGCAGGCCCTCGGGGTCGCGGACCATGCCTTCGCCGGGGGGCTCGCTGACGAAGGTCGGGCAGCCCAGACGGGGGTCCCAGTTGTAGTCGGCGAAATGGTGGAAGGTGCTCTGCGCCAGCCCCCTGCCCTTGCCTCGCTCATCGAAGGCGACGGCGATGTTGAAGGGGCGGTCCGAGACCTTGCTGACGCCGGTGGCGATGACACGGGCGGTCGCGCCCGGCGGGACGCCGATGCCGCCCTCGTGCGGGTGGGCGGGCAGCCGGTCCAGCAC
>JAVHYH010000263.1 GCA_031119155.1 Brevundimonas sp. | reverse complement strand
GGTCAACGCTTTTGCCGACCGGATGCTGGCCACGGGCGGCCGCATCGACATCCTGATCAACAACGCCGGCGTCATGGCCCTGCCGACCCGGCAGACGACGGTGGACGGGCATGAGATGCAGTTCGGGACCAACTACCTGTCCCACTTCGCCCTGACGGCCCGGCTGCTGCCCCTGCTGGCCGCGGCGAAGGCGCGGGTGGTGCAACTGGCCAGCATCGCCCACAAGGGCGGGCGGATCTGGCTGGACGACCTGAACCATGCGCAGGGCTATCGCGCCTGGCCGGTCTATCAGCAGTCCAAGTTGGCCATGCTGATGTTCGCTATCGAGCTGCAGCGGCGCAGCGATGCGAACGGCTGGGGCCTGACCAGCGTCGCGGCCCACCCCGGCTTCGCCCGTACCGACCTGATCGCCAACGGCCCGGCGCAGGGCGGCGGCAGCCTGTTCGGCGGCGTGACCCGGGCGCTGGAAGGCCTTGTCAGCCATTCGGCGTCCGACGGCGCCCTGCCCATCCTGATGGCCGCCACCGCCCCGCAGGTCACCCACGGCGGCTATTATGGGCCGCAGGGATTCATGGACCTGAAGGGGCCGCCCGGTGTCGCCGCCATCCGTCCGCAGGCCCTCGACAGGGCGGTGGCGAGCGCGCTCTGGGCGCAGTCCGAACAGCTGACCGGCGTTGCCTTCCCCGCCGTCTGATCCTCCCGCACCTGCGAAGCACGTCAAAGTGAACGCCGGTCTGTGCAGGAGGCGTATGCTTTCCCTCGCGTTATCAAGAACCGAAACAGGCGTTGGGAGGCGCTGCTGGTCATGATGTCACGCGTACAAAAGGGTCTGGTCGCGGGTTTTGCGGCCACTGTCGTGGTCTCGATCCTGGAGGCCATCAATACGACCGTCGGCCATTGGGCGGTCAGTTTCCCGCAGCTTCTGTCGGTCATGTTCGGGGCCCAGGACACCCCGGTGATCGGCTGGGTCGCCCATATGGCGGCCGGAACCCTGGTGCTGGGGCCGCTGTTCGGCATCCTGTGCCCCAGACTGCCGACGGACACGCCGGAGTCGAAGGGCATCCTGTTCGCTGTCGGGGCCTTCATCCTGATGGGGCTGTTCCTGGCGCCGATGATGAACGTCGGGATGTTCTTCATGCGGGCCGGGTTCGGCACCCTGGCCTGGATGATCGCCAGCCACGCCATCTTCGGCATCGTGCTGGGCAACGTCTACGGACGACTGGTGCGGCGTGAGAAGAGGCTGGCCCATCCGGTCGGCGCAGCGCCGGCGCACTAGAACGGAAAAGGCCCCGCCGGATCGCTCCAGCGGGGCCTTTGTTCTTTCGAGCTGATCGGGTGATCAGTTCAGCCGCGTGCCCAGTTGGGCGATGGCGGCGTCGAGGAGCGGGTCGCTCTTCTGGCTGGCCACGCGGGCGGTCAGGATCTGTTCGGCGGCCTTGGCGGCCAGATCGGTGGCGGCGGCCTTCACCTCGGCGGTGGCTTGCGCCTCAGCCTGTTCGATGCGGCGTTCGGCCAGCGCCTGACGGCGGACCATGGCTTCTTCCAGCTTGACCTTGGCTTCGGCTTCGAGACGACGGGCGTCGTCCTCGGCGGACTTCAGCATGGCGGCGGCCTGAGCCTCGGCTTCGGCCTTTTCGGCGCGGATTTCAGCCAGCAGGGCTTCGGCTTCGGCGCGCAGGCGGGCGGCCTCGTCCAGTTCGGCCTGGATCTTGGCGGCCTTGGCGTCCAGGGCGCCGGCGACCAGCTTGGGCACGCCGGCCCAGATCACGATGCCGATGAAGAGCAGCAGGCCGATCGCAACCCAGAGCTCCGGGTTGTCGAAGCTGTACATATGCGGGTCGAGGAAGTGAGGCATCAGGCGGCTCCCTTGACGGCGGCGGCGGCCTCGGCGGCCGTCGGGGCCTTGCCGGTCAGGCGCTCGACGATGGCCGAAGCGGTGTCATTGGCGATCGTGCCGACATTGGTCATGGCGGCGTCGCGGGTCTTGGCGATAGCGGCCTCGGCCTCGGCGATGCGAGCGGCGACGGCGGCTTCCTCGGTCGCCTTGCGGGTCGCGGCTTCCTCGGCGATGCGGTCGGCGGCGGCCTGGGCGGTGGCGCGCGATTCAGCGCGGGCGCGGGCGACGTCGGCCTTGGCGGCCTCGGCCTGGGCGGCGGCTTCGGCCTGCACCTGGCGGGCCGTGGCGACGGCGCCGGAAATGGTGTCAGCCCGCTCGTCCATCACGCGGCGGATGCGCGGCGCGAAGACCTTGCTGATCAGCAGGTACAGGACGGCGAACAGGATCAGCAGGTAGGCGATCTGCCCGAACCAGTGCTGGGTTTCGAACTGCGGCAGGCCGCCGCTTTCGCCGCCGTGGGCCGGAGCCTCGGTCGTCGCGTGAGCGTCGGCGTGCGGGTCAATTGGGGTGGGAGCGGCCATGGCGTCCGTTCTACGGAGAAATTAGCAGAACAGCGGCGCCCTCCGGTCGGGAGGACGCCGCCGTCGGGTAGGCGGGTCTTACGAGTTCAGGATCAGGATGCCCAGAACGAAGGCCAGGATGCCCAGGGCTTCAGCCAGGGCGGCGCCGACGAACAGGTTGCCGACTTGCGAGCCGGCAGCCGACGGGTTGCGCAGGGCGCCGTTCAGGAAGTTGGCGAAGATGTTGCCCACGCCGATGGCCGAACCGATCATGCCGAGGGTGGCCAGGCCGGCGCCGATGTACTTGGCGGCTTCAGCTTCCATTGCTGTGTATCCTTAGTTTGAAGTCAGGGTTGAGACAGGACTGGTTCAGAGCCTTAGTGGCCATGACCCAGGTTGACCACATCATTGAGATAGATGGCGGCCAGAACGGCGAACACGAAGGCCTGCAGGAAGGCCACGAGGAACTCGAGGGCGGTCAGGGCGACGACCCCGACCATCGACAGGGCTGCGATCGGCAGGGCGAAGAGGCCCAGGCTCGCGCCGGTGAACGCCATGGCGCCCAGCGAAACGACGAAGCCGGCGAAGATCTTCAGGGCCACGTGGCCGCCCAGCATGTTGCCGAACAGACGCAGGGCCAGGGTCACCGGGCGCAGCAGGAAGGACAGGAACTCGATGGCGCCGACGACCGGGCGCAGCACCAGCGGCGCGGCCGACGGCCAGAACAGGCTAAAGAAGCCGAAGCCGTGCTTGGCGAAGCCGACGATCAGAACCAGCAGGATGGTCAGCACGGCGAAGGTGCAGGTGACGGCCAGCTGCGAGGTCGCGGTGAAGGTCAGGAACATCCCCAGCAGGTTCATGCCCAGGATCAGGGTGAACAGGGTGAAGACGAACGGGAAATATTTGCGGCCCTCGTGACCGATGATGGAGTCCGTGACCCCGTCGATCATGCCGAAGAGCTGCTCGCCGGCGGCCTGCAGGCGACCCGGAACGACCTTGGCGTTCGAGGTGACGAGGGTCAGGAAGCCGACCACCATCAGGAAGGCCAGCGTCATGGCGACGTGCGAATTGGTCACGGCGAGGTGCACCGTGCCGACGACCGGCAGGGTGACTTCACCGAAGTCCAGACCCGGGAGGGCGTGAATCTCGAACTGTTCGATCGGATCGGCCACGGGCCTATCGCTCCTCGTCTTCATCGTCGAACGGAATGGATTTGGGCTCCACGCCGTCCGCCTTCGCCTGCGCCATCAGCCGGTCAGCTGTGCGGCGCGCCATGTAAATCGACAAGGCGAAGCCCAGAAGGACCCCGCCGATAATCCCCCAGGGCTTCGTCGCGAACAGCCAGTCCACGCCAAAACCCAGCGCCAGTCCCACGAAGACGCCGCCGAGCAGGTCGGCGACCACCTTCCACGCCTGGTTGGCCACCGCCATGCCCGCCATCTCCTGAGAGGTCGGCGGGGCGGTCCTTTCCTCCAGACTGGATGCGCTCTTGGTGAGACGAGCGATCGCCTCTTCGCGCGATTCCGGTGGCAGGGACATGGTGGCCTCAGCGCTCCTTGATCCGTCTGTGGACGAACGCCGGAGGGGGTCTGAATTCGGCGCGGAACCTATAGGCGACACCCCCGCAGGTCAAGGCGGCTTGGGATTGCCTCAGAGCGTTGAAATTCCGCACGATTATTTCCCGTATAACAAGGC
>JAVHYH010000024.1:6522-20102 GCA_031119155.1 Brevundimonas sp. | reverse complement strand
CGACGCCCCGGAACAGGTCGGCGGCCTGCGGCGACAGCAAGGCGAAGTCGATGCGGATGCCGTGGTCCCGCTGCCAGGCGCCCGCCTGATAGTCCCAGAAGGTGAAGGTCCCGGGCGGCTGCTTGCCGAGCTCGCCCGCCTCACTCAGGCCGAGGTAGCGCAGGGCGCGGAAGGCGGCGCGGCTCTCGGGCTGGAACAGGGCGTCATTGACCCAGGCCTTGGGATCCTTGGCGTCGTCCGGCGTCGGGATGACGTTGTAGTCGCCGCACAGGGTGAAGGCCTCTTCCTGCGCCAGCAGGGTGCTGGCGTGAGCCTCGAGCCGCTCCATCCAGCCCAACTTGTAGGCGAACTTGGGGCTCTCCACCGGATTGCCGTTGGGCAGGTAGAGGCAACCGACGCGCACCGGGCGCGGGCATTCGATCAGGGCTTCGATGTAGCGGGAATGGACGCCCTCGGCCTCAACGCCCGACTGGTCCTCGCCCGGCAGGCCGCGCAGGACCTCGGACATCGGATATTTCGAGAGCAGTGCGACGCCGTTGTAGGTCTTCTGGCCGTGGACCTCGACATTGTAGCCGAGGCTCTCGAAGGCCTCGCGCGGGAATTTCTCGTCCACGCATTTGATCTCCTGGAAGCCGACGACGTCCGGCTGGGCCGCTTCCAGCCACGCCAGCACGGTGGGCAGGCGGGCGTTGACCGAGTTCACATTCCAGGTGGCGATACGCATGGGGCGGGAAGCTAAGGCGTGTCGCGGGGCGAGGGAAGCGCCAACGAAAAACGCCCCGGAGTCTCCTCCGGGGCGTCTGTCTGGATCAGCGTCTGACGAAGGTCAGGCGCGGCCGCCGGCAGCCGGAGCCGCGGCGGGAGCCGGGGTAAGGGTGCAGCCGCCGCCGATCGGCTGGGCCGTGGCGCAGGGATAGATCTGCTGGGTCACGCCCTCGGTGCTGACGCGGGCGATATAGCCTTCGCCGTCGGTGGCGCATTTCACTTCGTAGAAGCGACCGTTGGCGTTGTGGCCCATCAGCTTGGACTGGGTGACAGTGCAACCGGCGGCGTCGGTGCCGGCCAGCTTGGCCTGGATGGTGGCGTTCTGCTCGGCGGGCGTGGTGAAGCGGCAGACGCCGCGAGCCGACAGGACCTCGAAGCAGTCACGGGCGGTCCAGCCATTCTCGCCGCGCTCGACCCAGTAGCCGTCCGCGCCGTCGCAGCCGACTTCATAGACCATGTTGGCGCCGTTCTTGCCGCTGGCGACGGCCTGGTCGATCGTGCAGGTCACGCCCGCTTCACGGGCCCAGCCGCCGATCACGGCTAGGCCGTTGTTGTTGGCCGGCAGGGTGCATTGCAGGCCGGTGTCGGCGGCCGGATCGCGCTCACGGGCGATGGCGGCGGTGCCGGCCAGTTCGAGGCAATCGATCGCGGTGGGCGGGGTCGCGCCGATCAGGATGTAGCCCGGGCCGGTGGCGCAGGCGACTTCGAACACGGTGCCGGTCGGGACCATGCCGGGGCTGACGGCTTCAGTGACCTGACAGGACGTGATCCCGGCGGTGCTGAGGATGCCTTCGGCAGCGGCCTTGATCGCTTCCGGGCTTTGCTGGGCCGGACGGCCGCCGCGACGGCTGCGCGCCGAGCGGCCTTCCGTTTGCGGCGGGTTGTTGCCGTGGAGGCCCTGCGACTGGGGCGCGGCAGGGGCGGTTGCGGTCGCCGGCGCGGCCGCTGCAGGCTCGGCCACAAGGGCGAGCCCCATCAGCGCCGTGGCCAGAAGGCCGAAAGTCTTGCGTTTCGTCACAAGAAAACTCCGTCAGGGAAAAAGCGTCACGCAACCCATGACCACCCCGTCGAACGGGGTCAAGGCGCATAACAGTCAGGCTGGACGCGGCGGGGATGTCCGGCGTATCACTCCTCCGTTGCGATTGGAGACGGACTTGGCGGACGGCGTGATCCCGGCGGAAACGGAGGCGAGGCCCGCCGCGCGTGGCCTGACCTATCCGTTCGCGGGGCCGCCGGCGTCCGGCGAAGCGGTCGCGGTGACGCCCGATATCCTGTGGATGCGCGTCGCCATGCCGATGCAACTGGATCACATAAACGTCTATGCGGTGCGGGACGGTGACGGCTGGGCGGTGATCGATTGCGGTCTGGCCATTCCCGCCACCAAGGACGAGTGGGCGTTGCTGCTGGCCGGGCCGATGCAGGGTTTGCCGGTCACACAGGTGATCTGCACCCACATGCATCCGGACCACATCGGGCTGGCGGGCTGGCTGTGCGAACGCTTCGAGGCGCCGCTGCTGATGACCCGGCTGGAATATGTCATGGCCCGGATGCTGCTGGCCGACACCGGCAAGGAAGCGCCCGAGAGTGGGGCGGCCTTCTATCGCGCGGCGGGCTGGGACGAGGCGCAGATCGCACGCTACCGCAAGGAGTTCGGCCGGTTCGGCCTGGCCGTGTCGCCGATGCCTGCCGCCTATCAACGAATCCGCGAGGGCGATCGCCTGACCATCGGCGGCCGCGAATGGCGCGTGGTCGTGGGGGAGGGGCACAGCCCTGAGCACGCCTGTCTGTGGCGCGAAGAGGACGGCGTGGTGCTGGGGGGCGACCAGATCCTGCCGCGCATCTCATCCAACGTCTCGGTCTGGCCGACGGAGGCGGACGCCGATCCGCTGGGCGACTGGCTGGCCTCGCTGGAGCGGATGAAGACGGTCTTCCCGGACGACGTGCTGATCCTGCCGGCGCATGGCGAGGTGTTCCGGGGCGTGCAGCCAAGGCTCGAGGCGCTGATCCGCGGGCATCAGGTGGCGCTGAAGCGGCTGGAGCGCAGCCTGCGCGAGCCGAAGCGGGCTGTGGATGTGTTCCCGGCCCTGTTCGCCCGCCCCGTCGGAGACGGCGTGCGCGGCATGGCCACGGGCGAGGCCATCGCCCATCTGAATTACATGCTTCGCCACGGCAAGGTCGTTCGCGAACGGGATGCGGACGGCGTCGACTGGTGGCGCTCAACAACAAACGGGGAGGCGGCGGCATGACCGACCACATCAAGACTGAACTGGCCGGCGGCGTCCTGACCGTGACCCTGGCGCGGGCGGACAAGAAGAACGCCATCACCCAGGCCATGTACGCGGCTCTGGCCGAAGCGACCCAGCGGGCGCGGACCGACGACGCCGTGCGCGTTCTGGTCTTCAAGGGCGAGGGCGACAGCTTCTCAGCCGGCAATGACATCGGCGACTTCATCGCCATCGGCTCTCAGGCGGGGAGCCCGTCGGACATGGCGGTGTTCCGGTTCCTGAAGGCGCTGGCGGATCTGGACAAGCCGGCGGTGGCGGCGGTGCGCGGTCGGGCCGTGGGCATCGGCCTGACCCTGCTGCTTCACTGCGACATGGTGGTGGTGGCCGAGGACGCCCTGCTGTCGGCGCCCTTTATCAATCTGGCGCTGGCGCCTGAGGCCGCATCCTCCCTGCTGCTGCCGCAGGTGCTGGGCCATCAGCGGGCCTTCGAGATCTTCGCTCTGGGTGAGCCGATCGACGGCAAAATGGCCCTGGCCTGGGGTCTGGCCAACCGTGCGGTTCCGGCCGATCAGGTCGAGGCCGTGGCCACCGAACTGGCGGGCAAACTGGCTGCCCGTGCGCCCAACTCCATCCGCAAGACCAAGCGTCTGATGCGCGACGCGGAGCGCATCTGGGAACTGATGCAGCGCGAGGGCGAGGCCTTCGGCAGCCAGATGAAGAGCCCCGAGGCGATGGAGGCCTTCATGGCCTTCACCCAGAAGCGCGCGCCGGATTTCTCGAAAGTCGGTTGATTCCCGGCGGCGCGGGCCTTAGGTGCGCGCGCTCATGACCGAAGCCGCCTTCCAGACCTCCGTGCGCATCGACGCCGAAACGCCCGCCGACGCCGCGTCGGTGGAGGCGCTGGTCATGGCCGCCTTCGGGCCGGGCCGCTACGCCAAGACGGCCGAACGCATCCGGGAGCAGGCGAGCGTCGCCGCAGGCTTCGTCGCGCGTGAAGACGGCCGGGTGATCGGCGCCGTGCGCCTGTGGTCGATCACCGTGGGCGAGCAGCCCGCGCTGTTCCTTGGGCCTATCACCGTCTCGGCGGACAGCCGCAAGGGCGGGCTGGGCGCGGATCTGGTGCAGGCCTGTATCGACCACGCAGGGAAGACCGGCATCCTGCTGGTCGGCGACGCGCCCTATTTCAGCCGCTTCGGCTTCCGTCCCGCGCCCGAGGCCCGGTTGCTGGGGCCGGTGGATCAGCGCCGGGTGCTGTGGCTGGGCGAGGGCGAGCCCGCCGGGATCGTCCGTCCCGCCTGAGCGGGTTTGCAGGCCGGGGCGAACACCCTAAGTCTGACGCCATGGCGAACGCCGACAAGACAACAGGACTGGCCGCCATGGCCGAGGCCGCGAAGCAGGCCCCGGGGCGCGGCCTGCCGCCCGTGCATTTGTGGCATCCGGCGCATTGCGGCGACATCGACATCGTCATCCGCCGTGACGGCGTCTGGATGCATGAGGGCTCGCCGATCGGTCGTCCGGAGTTGGTACGGCTGTTCTCTACCATCCTGCGCAAGGATGCCGACGGCTATGTGCTGGTGACGCCCGGCGAGAAGCTGTCGATCACCGTCGAGGATCTGCCGTTCCGGGCCGTCGCGGTCGAACGCCGCGGCGACGCGCTGGTCTTCACCACGGACGTGGGCGACGAGGCGACGGCCGGGACGGAGTTCCCCCTCGTGGTGGAGACCGATCCGGAAACCGGCGAACCGGCGCCGCGCGTGCGGGTGCGGGCCGACCTGTGGGCGCGCATCGCTCGCCCGGTCTTCTATGAACTGGTCGAGATGGCCGATCAGGACGGCGAACAACTGATTGTCCGCTCGAACGGCGTGGCGTTCAGCCTTGGGGCGGTCGCCGCATGAGCCTGTCCAGCCTGCGCGAACGCCTCCTGACGAAGCTGACCCCGCCGTCCGAATGGTCGGCGGAGACCGGTCCCGGACGCTCGGACTTCGACCTGAACCCGGACGCCCGGCCCTCGGGCAAGACGTTGCGTCCGGCGGCGGTGCTCATCCCGATCATCGCCAATCCCGAAGGCGCGACGGTGCTGATGACCCGTCGCTCCGACAGTCTGGCCAGTCACACCGGCCAGATCGCCTTTCCTGGCGGACGGCTCGATCCGGGCGAGACGGCGGTGGACGCCGCGCTGCGCGAGGCCTTCGAGGAGGTCGCGCTGGATCCGGCGGTGGTCGAGGTGCTGGGGGTCTGCGAGCCGTATGAGACCGGGACCGGCTTTCTGGTGACGCCGGTGGTCGGCTGGCTGCGCGAGACCCCGTCCACTACCCCGTCGCCCGCCGAGGTGGCCGAGGTGTTCGAGGTGCCCTGGGACTTTGTGATGGATCCGGTGAACCATCGCCGGGACTCCTACCAGCTGGAGGGCCAGTCGGAGCGCTGGTTCTGGGCCATGCCCTACGGACAGCGCTACATCTGGGGGGCGACGGCGGGGATCCTGCGGAACCTGTGCGCCCGACTGTATGGCGACGAGGCCGACAGGACCGCGGCGGCCGGGGAGGACGCGGCGTGACCGTGCTGACTGGACAGGACTGGCTGACGGCTTCGGCGACCCGGTCGGTGATCGCGGCGCTGGAGGCGGCGGGCGGCCCCGGCTGCGCGCGCTTCGTCGGCGGCTGCGTGCGCAACGCCCTGATGGGACGCCCCATCGACGATATCGACATCGCCACCACCCTGAAGCCCGAGGAGACGGAGAAGGCCGTCCGTGCAGCGGGGCTGAAGGCCGTGCCGACCGGGATCGCCCACGGCACGGTGACGGCGGTGGCGGAGCGCCGGCCGTTCGAGATCACCACCCTGCGCCGTGATGTGACCACAGACGGGCGCAACGCCACGGTCGCCTTCACCGACGACTGGGCCGAGGATGCCGCGCGCCGCGACTTCCGTCTGAACGCCCTCTACGCCGACGGCGAGGGGCGGGTCTTTGATCCGACCGGCGAGGGTGTGGCTGATGCCGAAGCGGGCCGGATCATCTTTGTCGGCGATCCGCACACCCGCATTCGCGAGGACTATCTGCGCATCCTGCGCTTCTTCCGCTTCTTCGCCTGGTATGGGCGGGGCGAGTCCGATGCGGCGGGGCTCGAGGCCTGCCGTGAGCTGGCGTCCGGCATAACGCGGCTTTCCGCCGAGCGGGTGTCGAAGGAGCTGATGAAGCTGCTGGCCGCCGAGGACCCGCGTCCGGCGATGGCGGCGATGGCCGATACGGGTGTGCTGGCGCAGGTGCTGCCGGAAGCCGGGGGGCTCGAGTTGTTCGATGCGGTCGTGGGGCTGAGCGATGATCCGGTCGTGCGGCTGATGACCCTGTTTCCGGTCGATGCCGACGCCATGCGCGGCGCGGCGGAGCGGTTGCGATTCCCCAATGCTGCGCGGGACAGACTGGTCGCCTCAGCCCTGGCCGCGCCCGATGTGTCGCTGGAGATGACGCCGGCGCAGGGGCGGGCGGCGGTCTATCGCCATCGGGGCCGGGCGGTCGAGGATGCGCTGCTCCGGCTGTGGGCCGCCGCGCCGGATCGGGACGTGTCGGCCCTGCTGGCCATCGCCCGGGACTGGACGCCGCCGCGTCTGCCGGTCGGCGGCAAGGATGTCGCCCGGCTGGGCGTCGCGCCGGGCCCGGAGACGGGGCGGCTGCTGAAGGCCTTCGAAGACGGCTGGATCGCCGACGACTTCCCGACAGACGGCCATGCCGAACGCCTGTCGGCGCTGGTCATTCCGCCGCGAGGGTGAATTCGGTGACGACCGGATAGTGGTCTGACCCGTTCCTGCGGCCCAGCTTGCGGCTGGTGAAGGTAAGCTCATACGAGCGCCAGACCTGATCGATGGTGATGCCCAACGGCGCCGGCAGATTCGTGGGCCATGTGCCCGGGAAGCCGCCAGCCGGGGTCATGTCTAGGTCCTGCTTCATCTGGCGACCGATGCGACCATTGGAAACGCTGTTGAAGTCCCCGGCGATGATGACCGGCCCCTCCAGGGTCCGGCGGATGTCACCCAGCGCCATGGTCTGGCTGATCTGGCCCCACTGGTACTGGAAGGGCCAGGGACGGGTCAGGTGAACGCCGACGACGTTCAGGTCGCCCAGCGGCGTCTCGGCCACCGCCGCCACCGAATGAAGGCCGTTGGGCCGGCTGGCCAGCTGTCGCAGCGGCCAGCGGGAGGCGATGATTGAACGCGACGGTCCGCGGGTCACGTCCGTCCGCATGGAATCCGCTCGATGGGGATAGCCCTCCAGCAGGGTGTCCAGTTGTCCGAGCGGCGCCTGCCCCAGTTCGATCAGGATCAGAATGTCCGCGTCCGCCGCCTCGATCGAGCGCCGCATCGCTGCGACGTCCTCGTTCAGATAGTAGACGTTGGCTGAGTAGAGCCGGACCACCGGGGCTCCGTCAGCAGGCGCCTTGCCTTCGATGAACCATTGGGGCGCCGCACAGACGAACACCGAAATACTGGCCAGGAAGCCGGCCCAGACGGCCCTCTTCAGGCGCAGAAGCGCCGCGATGATCATCGCGGCGATCGTCGCGATGAACAGGGGCGCGGTGAACTGGGCGAAGATGTCGATCCAGCGATGGCCGATCTCGCTGCGCAGCAGGGCGGACAGAATGATGATCCCGGCGAAGACCGGCAGGCTCAGCCAGTCGAGTGCGCGGAAAATGAGGGCGCGCGGCAAAGATCGATCTTGCGCTTTATGATGAACGCCGGTCTCCATGGTGCGTTACGGTCTCGCTTTCGGAGAGTGGGAATGGCCCGACGGACCCTCGGCGATATCGAGAAAATCTGGACCAATGTCGAGAGCGTCAAAAAGCTCTCTGACCGGGTGATCGGCATCGGGCCGTTCGGGGTCGGGATGGACGGTCTGCTGACCTGGATCCCGGTCGTCGGGACTGCCTACACCCTTGGTGCGTCCGGCTGGCTGTTGCTGCAGGCGGTCAAGGCGAAGGCCGCACCGGGCACCATCGTGAGGATGGTCGGCTATCTGGGGCTGGATAGCGTGACGACGGCCGTGGGGGAGGTGCCCTTCCTCGACTTCGTCCCGAACGTGGTCGACGTGCTCTTCCCGGGCCATCTGATGGCGGCGAAGGCGCTTCAAAAAGATATCGAAAGCACCCATTGGGTCGAGGCGAGGGAGCAGGACGCCCGCGCCTCCGGCGAACATGACCAGCATGTCGCCAAGGTGAAGGCTGACCGGAAGCTGCGCCGGATCGTCTATCTCCACGACTGAGAAAGCGCGGGAGTTAATGTTGAGCCATCCTATTGGATCGCTCCAACAGATTGAGATGTCTGCGGAACTGCCTGCGACTGTTCGGCTGAGCCCGCCTGAGGAAGCCGGCCCCGCACACTGATCTCCGACGATCCCTGATCCCGGAGATTTCAATGAGCGACGACCAATCCGCCCGCCTCGGCCTGCCTTATCTGGCGGCGGGGCAGCTTCAGAAGCATGTCACCCTGAATGAGGCCCTGACCCGGTTGGACACCCTCGTCCAGACGACGGTGGTGAGCCGGTCGCTCGCGGTAGAGCCGGCCGATGCGCCCGAGGGCGCGCTCTACATCCTGCCGGAGGGCGTTGTCGGCGAGGTCTGGGAGACCTTTGCGCCGGGCGATCTGGTGCGGGCCGAGATCAGCGGCTGGGTCAGGGTGGCGGCGCCCGACGGCGCGCTGGTCCGGATCGCGGACGAAACGGCTTTCGTGGTGGGGGACGGCGCAGGCTGGACGCCTCTGGGTGGGCAGCTCGGCGCAGTCGGGCCGCTGGATCGGCTTGGACTGGGGACGGACGCCGATGCGGAGAATCCGTTCGCCGCCAAACTGAACAAGGCGCTGTGGACCGCGCTGGAGGCTGCCGCCGGCGGTGACGGCGATCTGCGGCTGACGCTGAACAAGGAGGCGACGCCGGACGTGCTCTCGATCCTGTTCCAGTCCGGCTATGTCGGCCGGGCCGAACTGGGACTGATCGGGGGTGATGATCTGGCCCTGAAGGTCAGCGCAGACGGCGCGACCTGGCGCACCGCATTCAGCGTGGATCGGACCAGCGGTCGGGTGTCCTTCGCAGACGGGGCGGGACGGCGCGAGACCACGATGGTCACGACCACCGCGCCCTGGAGCCCGCCCGCTTGGGCGCGGACGGTCGAGGCGGTGGTCGTCGGCGGAGGTGGAGGCGGCGGCGCGGGCGCCTTTGGCGCCAGCGGCGCGCGCTATGGCGGCGGAGGCGGCGGGGCCGGCGGCGTCAGTCGGGCGGTCTGGCCCGCGGACCAGCTCTCGGCGGGGCTGACGGCCGTCATCGGGGAGGGCGGCGCCGGTGGCAATGCATCCGCGGGCGGAGGCGGCTCCGGATCGCTGGTGTACCTCGGATCGACCATGCTGATCTGCGCGACCGGCGGCGGTGGCGGCGGATTGGGCACGGCTTCGACCGGCGCCGGAGGCTCAGCCGGAGCCGGCACGCCCAACTCCAACGCCGGCGGATCGTCCAGCGTCACCGGGGCCGGCGGGGCTGGACGGGCCTTTGATCGTCCGGACGCGCCCGGCGGCGGTGGCGCGGGGGGAGGGCTGGACGCGGGCGGCGTGGCCCGGTCGGGTGGTCCCGGCGGTGATGGCGGCGTTCTGGCGGTCAAGGCCGTGGGAGGCGCTGGCGGATCGGGATCGGGCGGCGCGACCGGCGCGGCTGCGCCGCTGCCGCAACTGCACTGGGCGGGGGCAGGCGGAGGCGGTGGTGGAGCGGCGACGTCCGGCGCGGGCCATGCCGGAGCGGCCGGCGGCCTTCGCGGCGCGGGTGGTGGAGGCGGCGGAGCGGGCGTCAGTGCGGGAGGGGCGGGCGGCGCGGGCGCGTCCGGCACGATCTGGCTGACGGCGATCGGGTGAGATCATGGCGCCCGAACTCATGCTCGATGATCCCGAGATGCTGGATCCCGAAGACCTGGAGGCGCCTCGCCGCCTGAGCAGGGACGAACTGTACGCCGCCTCCGACCTCGGCTGGCGTCGGGATGGATGGCGGTTCGACGAAATGGACGACGGCTCATGACGGGGACGCCGCCTCTTGCCGAAGGTCGGTGGTTGTGGCGCAGGCTCTATGTCTTCACCGCGACCGGAGCCGCCTGGACCCTGCTGGGCCAACTGGTCGCCATGGCTCCGGCCGAAGCGGCGCCGGGCCTGGCGGGACGTCTGATCGATCTGCTGGCGCTGACCCTGGTCCTGTATCTGGTTGCGCCGACGGCTCAGCAACTGCTCACCGGTCTGCGCCTGCTCAAGGGGCCGATGAAGGGGGATCTGTAGGTCGCTGCCCGGCAAAACCTGCCCACTGCCCGGCAGATTCTGCCGGGAGGCCGGTCAAAAGTGCCGGGAGGTCGATGTGCTTAACAGGAACTAACGCAGCAAAAACAATGATCGGCGGTGTGGCACGCCGCAAACCGGAGTGGTCCCATCCTTGCTCCGAGGCCCACTGAGCAAAATGCTCCCGGCAGCCAAAATGGCGTCGGACACCTTGAAACAAGGACTATCGTCATGGCGCTGAACAGCGTTAACACGAACATGGGCGCTATGGTCGCCCTGCAAAACCTGTCGGTTACCAACTCGGAACTGGCTACGGTTCAAAGCCGCATCAATACCGGTAAGAAGGTCAACTCCGCCAAGGACAACGGCGCCGTCTGGGCTATCGCCCAGGGGCAACGTGCCGAGATGGGCGCCCTGAATGCCGTCAAGGACAGCCTGAATCGCGGCCAATCGGCCGTCGACGTCGGCATCGCCGCCGGTGAAACGGTGTCGGACCTGCTCACGCAAATGAAGGAAAAGGCGCTCGCCGCCACCGACAAGAGCCTGACCACGGCCGCCCGCAAGGCCCTGAACGAAGACTTCGTCGCTCTGCGCAAGCAGATCGGTTCGACCGTGTCGAACGCCAAGTTCAACGGCGTCGCCGTGATCTCGGGCACCGCTGGCTTCAAGGCCCTGGCCGATTCGGCCGGCACGACCACCATCGACATCGCTGCTGAAAACATGTCGCTGTCGGGTGCTATCGTCACCCTGACCTCGACCGCCAACATCAGCACGATGACCCAGGCCACCGCCAACCTGGCGAAGGTCAATGCGTCGATCGACAACGTGTCGGCGTCGCTGGCCCGTCTGGGCACCGGCTCGAAGGCCCTCGGCACTCACCTGAACTTCGTGAGCAAGCTGCAGGACACCATCGACTCGGGCGTCGGCAACCTGGTGGACGCCGACCTGGCCAAGGAGTCCGCGCGACTGCAGGCCCTGCAAACCAAGCAACAGCTGGGCGTGCAGGCGCTGTCGATCGCCAACTCCTCGACCTCCATGCTGCTGGGACTGTTCCGCTAAGGAACGATCGGAACGGCGGGACCTTCGGGTCCCGCCTGACCGCTCCAGTCCCCTTGAAGGGAACCGACGCCTGAAATGCGTCGGCAGGAGACATGCAAAGCAATGCGAAGATAGGTGCAGTAGCCGCTTACGACGTTTCCGGTGTCACGGTCGCCAACGGCGACGATTTTCACGAATCCCGCACCCAGCAAGAGGCTGAACAGGCCGCCCGCTATCGCCTGGTGATCGAGGAAGGTCCGCGGACTGGCTCCTTCATCTACAAGACGATGGATCGAGTGACCGGCGAGATCGTGAAGCAGTTTCCCCGCGAGCAGGTCATCGAGCTGATGCGGGACCCGGGCTACAGCGCCGGCGCGGTGATCGACACCCGCGCCTGACTATCCAGGCTCCGACCGACCCGCCGCGCAGGAGCGATCCGCGCGGTTAAGATGCGTGGTGAATCGGCGTTAACCATGTGTGCACCCTTCCGGCCTTAGCCTTGGCGAAACCTCGAAGGGCTGAGTCGGATGACGAATAGCGTCCACACCAACGTCGCGGCACAAATCGCGCTGCAGAACCTGAGCAACACGAACAGCCGTCTGGCTGACGTGCAGGGCCGTGTCTCCACGGGCCTGAAGATCCAGGGCGCGAAAGACAATGCCGCCATCTGGGCGATCGCCCAGACGCAGCGTGCGGACGTCGGCGCCCTCGGCGCCGTGAAGCAGAGCCTGGACCGTGCGACTTCGATCGCGGACGTGGCGCTCTCGGCCGGTGAATCGGTCTCCGATCTGCTGAACCAGCTCAAGGAAAAGGTCACGGCGGCGAAGGACAGCTCGCTGAAGACCCAGTCGCGTCAGTTGCTGAACGCCGACTTCCAGGCCCTGATGAAGGCGATCAAGTCGGCCATCGACAACGCCAGCTTCGACGGCGGCAACATCCTGAACGGTTCGCTGACCAACGGGATCAAATTCCTGGCCAACGCCGACGCCTCGGCCTTCGTGACCCTGTCGTCGAAGAATCTGTCGCTAGGCGGCACGATCATCGAGCTGTCGCTGAGCGACAGCCTGATGACGATGACCGGCGCCACCAACGCCCTGACCAAGCTGGACGATTCGATCACCCAGCTGAACGCCGCGCTCGGCGAGATCGGCGCCCAGGCCAAGCAGATCGAGGCTCACAACACCTTCGTGTCGAAGCTGATCGATACGCTGGAATCGGGCATCGGCAACCTGGTTGACGCCGATCTGGCCAAGGAAAGCGCGCGACTGCAGGCCCTGCAGGTCCAGCAGCAGCTCGGCGCCCAGTCGCTGTCGATCGCCAACCAGGCGCCGCAGATCATCCTGTCGCTCTTCCAGGGCTGACGTCAGGCGAGACGCCGGTCTCCCGATCGTCCGATCGAGACGGGCGCGGGGCGCCGGCGGTGTGCGCCGCGCGATCCGAAGCCGTACAGGGCGAGAAGCGATACAAGGGTGTTGACGAAGGCACTCATCGGGCACTCCTCCGTATTGGCCGCGCGATCAACGGGCGCGGGCGATCATTGTTCCCCGAGTCGCGCGGCTTGTCGCGTCGGCCGTCGCCCCATCCGTTAAGCCCTCGTTACGCCTCAGGTGTCAGACTGGCGCGCAGGAGCCGCCTGTGATCGACAACAGCTATCTTCTGGGACTGTTCAGCGGAACGACGGTCACGCCGTCGAACGCCGCCGCGACGGCGCTTGCCCAGGCGAAGAAGCAGCCGACGCCGCCGTGGTCGACCACCACCAAACCGCCGGAGCAGAGCGCGCTGCTGCGCGCCGCCCTCGGTGGCCGCGACTTCATCAATGAAGGCAACGCCCAGCTCGACGTGAAGGGCGCCTCGGCCGACTACAAGAAGCTGTTCGCCCTCTATCAGGGGCTGGAGAGCATGAACGCCCTGGTCAACCGGGCCGGAACCAAGGGCGTCTCGGCGCTGGAGCTGACCCAGCTCAACAAGCGGTTCGCCGCCGGCATGGCCGAGGTGAGCAAATGGCTCCCTTCCGCGGATCTGGATGCGATCCGGCTGGTGCAGGGCACGTCGGCCACGGACGAAATCGGTGCCATGGCCCGCGCCGTCGAGGTCTTCCGCGAGAATGCCATCGCCAAGCGGGAAGCGGAGAACGAACTTCGCGCCGCCAAGGAAAAGGCCGAGACGGCGCTGTTCGAACTGACTGCCGCACAGCAGAACCTGATCGACGCCGAGCGACTGGCCGCACTCGGCGGCCTCGTCGCCGGCGTGGCCCATGAAGTGAAC
>JAVHYH010000024.1:0-6512 GCA_031119155.1 Brevundimonas sp. | reverse complement strand
CAAGACCACGGCGGCCGTCGCCCGTGATTCCGCGATCTCCGTGACCGGGCCGATCCATGAAGGATCCCCGGACTCGCTGTCGCCCGCCTTCGCCGGCGAGGTGCAGTTCTCGATCTCGGTGAAGAAGTCCGACAACAGCACGGTTCAGGTCGATATCGACCTCGACGAGATGGGAACCACCTCCCGGACGCTGACCAATGTGCTGGAGCACATCAACGGCAAGCTGGAAGACGCCGGTCTGGAGACCCGGATCGGCCGGGAGCTGGTCAAGCCCGAGCCCAAGACGATCACGACGGGCGGCAAGACCATCACCCTGCCCGCGGGACCGGACCAGTTCGCCCTGGTCGTGCGTGGCGCGACGACAGAGAAGGTGAGCTTCGTGCCGACCCAGTCGGCGGATGCGGTCTATGTTGTGCAGAAATCCGGCACGGCCGGCAGTCTGCAGATGCTGAAGTTCCAGAGCGACACGGGCGGCGCGGCGCCGGCTCCGATCGCCGGCGTGGGAGAGACCCAATGGGTCGAGGGGCGGGCCTCCCAGACGGCCCTGCCGGACGGTGTCGAAACTGTACGAGCCACCGCCACCGGTCCGGACGGCTCCGTGTGGATGGTCGCCGATCTGACGGCCGGGCCGAACAACCAGCCGATCAAGGGCCAGAAGGACGTGGCCCTGATCAAGCTCGACTCGGCCGGGCGGGTGGTGATGACCCAGGCGCTGGGCGCGGCGTCCACCGCCAGCGGCTATGCCATTGCGGTGGATGAGAACGGCCGCGTCGCCGTGGCCGGCTCGGTCACCGGCGCGCTGGACGGCGGCAAAACCGGCGATGTCGCCAATGTGGCCGACAGCTTCGTCTCGGTATTCGACGCCGATGGGCAGGAGGTCTGGACCCAGCGGCGCGGCGCCCGCGCGGCGGACGAGGCCACCTCGGTCAGCTTCGGGCCCGACGGCATGGTCTATGTGGCGGGACGCGCCCAGTCGGCGATGGCCGGCGCGGTCGGCGTCGGCGGCTGGGACGGCTATCTGCAGGCGTTCAGCGAGACGCAGGAACACAAGTACGCGCCCATCGTCGCTACGGCGACCGGCACGGTGCAGTTCGGCACCAGCGGGACGGACGGCGTGGACGCCGTCGCGGTGGACGGGAACAACCTCTATTCAGCCGGGATCGAGGACGGGCGCATCGTGGTGCGCCAGTTCACGCTGGAAGCCGGCGGCAAGCCCGTGCTGGCGGCGACGCGCGATCTGGGCGAGGCCAGCGGCGAGATCAGCGGCCTGGCGATTGTCGACGGCAAGGTCGTGCTCAGTGGAACGACCCGCAATGCGGCGCTGGATGTGGGCACGGTGACCACGGCCCATCATGGCGGCAAGGACGCCTTCATCGCGGTCATTGACGGCAGTCTGACCGCTTCGGCCGACGACCGTCTGACCTATGTGGGCGGGGAGGGCGACGACAGCGCCGCCGACATGAAGATCCTGGACGGCAAGGTCTGGCTGACCGGTGTCGCCAATCGCCCTGAGGACGCCAAGGCCACCGATCCCACCCGCGCCTATCTGACCCGCGTGGACGCCACGACCGGCGCCGTGGAATGGCGGCAGGAATGGGATGGCGACGGGGCACAGGCCGCGCCGCTGACGCTGGCGGTCGCCTCGGGCGGCGCTAGTGTTCTGGACCGGCTGGGCCTGCCGCAGGGCGAGATCGACCAGAGCCAGTCCAAGACGCTGGTCAACGCGACGTCGTTGCGCGTCGGTGATCGCTTCTATGTCTCGCCCGCCGACGGTGGGCGGTCTGTCGCCGTGACCATTGAGGCGCGCGACACACTGCAGACCCTGGCGCGCAAGATCGAGCAGGCGTCGAACATGAAGCTGAAGGTCACGGTTTCGTCCGAGTCCGCCAAGGACGGCGAACCGGGCGATCTGGCGACCGCGCTGAAGACGGGGCTGCAACGCCTGTCGATCACAGCGCGGGATGGCGTGAAAGGCGCGGTCCTGACCGCCGGAGAGACGGGCCGTGATGCCCTGGCCGGGCTGGGCCTGTCACAGGGCTATATCGGAAAGACCAGCGGCGACGACGTTACGGCGACCTTCGGCCTCGGTCTGCCGACCAACCTCAATCTGGGCAGCGCCAGCGCCATTGCGACGGCCGGCGAGAAGCTGCAGGCGGCGATGAAGGTCATCCGCGATGCGTACCGGGGCCTGTCCCCGGAGGCGAACAAGCCGGCGGTGACCGGGCAGGCTCCTGCCTATCTCCAGGCCCAGCTGGCCAACTATCAGGCGGCGCTGGCGCGACTGACCGGCTGAGGCGCGCGGCGACGAATCGCGTTGACGCGCCGGGCTCCGGCGGGGTTAGTGGGGGCTCCATCCGCGTGAGCTCCGTATGCCCAAGGACAACCGAATCCTCTTTCTGATTGGTGCGGCCGCCGCCGTGCTGATCGCCGTCATCATCGGGCTGCTGCTTTCGGGCGGACGCGACGAGGGCCCGGCCGAGCCGCCGCCGGCTGCTCAGGGCGGCCTGACCGTCGCGGTCGCTGACGCGCCGGGGCTGGATTCCACGCGCGAGCTGCGTTGCTATGTCGATGTCCAGTTCGTCGGCATGGCGACCCTGACCGACTGTGCCCGCCGCAATGGTCTGGCGACCGATGCGCTGGACGTCGGCGTGGACGCCACCGGCGCCCTGGTCGCCGCGCCGACCGCCTCGCTGACGCCGCCACCGGCCCTGCCGCCGGTGGAACTGACCGACAATTCGCCGGGTACGGCGCCGATCGATTCGACCCAGCCGGCCCAGCCGTCCGCCCAGCCCGCTTCGACCGGCGGTCAGTGCCTGCGCTACACCGGCTCGGACTGGCGCGTGGTGTCGTCGGGCGGCAGCCTGAACCAGTGCGTTCAGGAGCTCTACGCCGGAACCTGCGTCCGCCCGGGCGAGGCCCTGTACGGTCGCTGGGGTGAGACCACCCTGCGTCTGGTGCCCCGCCGGGTCGAGCAATCGCCGGACAACAACCGCTTCCGCACCCTCGCGGATCAGGATCGCAGCTGCCAGTTCCCGGGACTTCGCTGATGACGCGTTCGCTTGTTCTGCTCACCGCCCTTGCCGGCGCAATGACCCTCGGCGCCTGTGCCGGCGGGGTCGAGGCCCCTGCCGAGCGTGGCGTCTGCTACGCCATCGAACCGGGCGAGAACGGCGCCGACCCGAAGTTCAACGTCGTGGCCCGTGACCAGACCCAGATCGAATTCTGCGCCGCGCGGCTCGAGGAAATGCGCCTGCGCTTCCTCGGTCTGGGCGGCACCCGTCGCGAGGTGACCGGCGCCTATCAGGGGCAGTTCATCTTCATCGACAGGGCGGGAGTCTGGTTCGGCAAGAGCCTGGAGGGGCCGCGCTTCATGGCTTTGGCGCGCACCGGTGACGGTCGCCTGGCAGTTCCGGGCGCGATCGAGCAGCCTCCGGTCGTCCCGCAGCAGTAGATCGATCCGTTCCCTCCTCAGGCCAGCTCGTGCGGCTGGACAGGCGTGAACAAAGGTGGAACAGTTGGGCGTCCGCCTGCGGGCTGTGCGAGTTCTGTGGATTGCGACGACAAATCGGCCCCGGCGGCGCGAAAGCGCGCTAGGCCACGTGGGAAGGGCCTGAACAGCGAGAATCGCGGTGGGCCAGCTAGCTAAAGGAGCTCGATGATGGCGGGCAGCGTCAACAAGGTCATTCTGGTCGGCAATCTGGGCAAGGACCCGGAAATCCGCAGCCTCAACTCGGGCGAGCGCGTCGCCAACCTGTCGATCGCGACCTCGGAAACCTGGCGCGACAAGTCGACCGGCGAGCGCAAGGAAAAGACCGAGTGGCACCGGGTGGTCATCTTCAACGAGAACATCGTGAAGGTCGCCGAGAACTATCTGAAGAAGGGCTCGACCGTTTACATCGAGGGCTCGCTCCAGACCCGCAAGTACGAGCAGGGCGGCGTCGAGAAATACACGACCGAGATCGTGCTGCAGAAGTTCCGCGGCGAACTGACCATGCTGGGCGGTCGCAATGACGGCGGCTCGTCGGGCGGCGGCGGCGGTTACGGCGGCGGCGGTCGCGGCGACGACGACTATTCGTCGGGCTTCTCGACCGGCGGCGCCAACAAGCCTTCGGGGCCGAAGGAAAGCTACGACCTGAACGACGACATTCCGTTCTGATCGATCGCCTTGACCAGGTCGGTCTGCTCCGAGGACCGGCCTGACAGCCACATTCCGAAATGCGAAGTGTCGGACGCGTCTCTCGCGTCCGGCGCGTTCGCGGGCTAACCCGGTGCGGTGATTACCCCGGACAAGCCCCACAGCCCGCTCAGCCCGCTCGAGATCGCCGCCATCGTGGCGATCATCGTCATCTGGGGCGTGAACAATGCGGCGGCCAAGGTGGCGACCGAAGTCCTACCCCCGCTGATGACCGGGGCCTTGCGCTTCGCCATCGCCGCGCTCTGCCTGGTCCCCTTCGTCCGCCCGCCGTTCCCCAACTGGAAAAGCCTGCTGCTGATCGTCGTGATCGGGGGGCCGGTTCACTACGGGCTGGTCTATCTGGCCTTCTGGCTGGCCCATGACGTCAGCCCGGTCTCGGTGGCCACCCAGCTCTGGGTGCCGTTCACGGCCCTGTTCGCCTTCCTGGTGCTGGGCGAGAAGCTGTCCCGCGCCGCCCTGGTCGGCATGGGCGTGGCCTTCCTCGGTGTCGCATGGATGACGCTGGACGCCCATGCGATCGAGGACTGGAAGGGCGTGGCCGTCGGCGTGGTGGCGGCCAGCGCCTGGGCGATGACGACCGTGATCGCGCGGCGCACGACGTCGATCCCGCCGCTGAAGATGCAGGGGCTTCTGGCGCTGGTCGCCTTGCCGACACTGGCCTTCGCCTCAGCCTTCTTTGAACGGGGGCAGATGGAAGCGCTGCAAAAGGCCGACGTCCTGATCTGGGCCTGTCTGATCTGGGCGGGCGTGGTCTCGTCGGTGCTGGCGACCACGCTGGTGTTCTGGCTGGTGCAGAAGCGGCCGGCGGGGCGGGTGACGCCCTATCTGCTGGCGACGCCGGTGGTGTCGATCCTGATCGGCTGGTCGCTGATGGGCGACGTGCTGACGCCCCAGATCCTGAGCGGCGCCGCCCTGACCCTTGCGGGCGTGGCGGTCGTGGCGATCGCCGAGCGGGGCCTGCGGGCCGGCGCGGCCAAGGCCTGAACGCAAAAGGCCCGGACGCGAACGTCCGGGCCTCATGAACTCCGACTGTCGCCCGGGCCTAGAGGCCGGGAAGCTTGAAGCCCGAGTCGCGGCGCGGGGTGATGCTGATGCCGGCGCGGCCGCCGGTCAGTTCCTGCAGACGGGCGTACTCGCTCGCCGCATCGATCGTGACCGAGCCTTCCGAGGTCTGGGCCGTCGTCGCGGTCTGGGTCGACGGTTCGCCACGACGCCAGAACATGATGCGGTTGGCCCAGCTCTCTTCCTTGTGGGTCAGGTCGCCGAACTCGTCGTCCACGACATAGCGGGCGAGCGGGTCGGCGCGGTCGCCGCCGGCCTGCGCGACCAGTTGCTGTTCGCCCGCCGAGCGGGTGACCGACTGGCGCTGACCCAGCAGGATCTGACGCGCGGCCGATTCCGGCGCCAGCTCTTGCGGGCGAGGCTGGCCGGGCGCGGGCGGCGTCAGGCCGTACTCCGGCGGCACGGTCAGCGGGGCGGTCGAAACGGTCAGGAACTCGTCCGGCGTCACCTTCGACAGGCCGATGCTCCGTTGGAGACCGCCACAGGCGCTCAGCGTGAGAGCCGACACAGCGGCGAGGGTCAGAACGGCGGTAGTGCGAAGGCGCATGGTCAATCCCGGTGCAACGCGCCGATGGGGCGCATGCGTAAACCCTAGTGGAAGCGGTTGATTACGACTTTTCGGCGGCGAGGCCAACCTTGGCGGCCCGTTCGCTGAGCAGACTGTCGAGGAGAAGCAGTGCGACCCCGATGGTGATGGCGCTGTCGGCGATGTTGAACACCCATGGGAAGAGGTTCGTGCCCGAGAAATCGAGGAAGTCGACGACGAAGCCGAAGCGGACCCGGTCGATCAGATTGCCGATGGCCCCGCCCATGACCAGGCCGATGGCGGTGATCAGGAGGCGGCGGTCAGCCCTCAGCGCCCACCAGCCCAGGGCGATGGAGATCACCACGGCGAAGATGCTCAGGAACCAGCGGGCCGAGCCGTCGCCGAACAGGCCGAAGCTGACGCCGTAGTTTGCCACGAAGGTGATGCGGAAGATGTCGCCCAGCACCTCGACCGAGCGATAGCCCCACAGCTCGCGGTCCAGCATGGCGCCGTTCACGTCCAGCATGTGCATCCCGGACAGGACCCAGGCCTTGGTGATCTGGTCCAGCACGATGACGACGAGGGCGAAGCCGTAGGCGGCGTAGGCGATGCGGGGGATTTTCATTCGGTTCGCTGAGAAATTGAGCGGTCCGGGTTAGCAGCCCCCGCCTTGCGCGCGAAGAGATTTTCTGGCGGCACAGCGTCGCGGAGCCCGCTTTTGCCTTGTCC
>JAVHYH010000262.1 GCA_031119155.1 Brevundimonas sp. | reverse complement strand
CCGAGGAACAGCACCGCCGAGGCCAGGCCGAAGCGCCACACGATGGAGGCGATGTTCGGCACCTCGCCCAGTTGCAGGGTGATGGCGAACCAGGTCGTGCCCCAGATGATCGCGCAGACGGCGACTCCGCCGATCCCCAGCAGGGTCGTGCGGCTCAGGCGGGGACGCGCGACGGGGGCTTCGACGGGATCGGTCATGGCTCGCCAATGCCCGCGCCCGTGGCGAGGCACAAGCACGGTTGTGCATCCCCCTGCATAAGCCTGCCTTGTGCCGTGCAGCTTCCGGCCCGACCATGCGTTGAGGACGCCGAAACCGGAGACTTGCCCATGCGTCGCGCCCTGCTGATCCCGATCCTGCCGCTGGCCCTGATGGCCTGCGCGCCCGCCTCGACGACCGGGCCGGAGGGACCGCCGACGATGGGGCACGGCATGACGATCGTGAACGTCACCGCCACCTATCGTGAGCGCATCCTGCTGCCGCCGGGCCATGTGCTGAAGGTCCGCGTCGAGGACGTCAGCCGCGCCGACGCCCCCACCGAGGTTCTGGCCGAGCACACCGAACCCTTGGAAGGCCGCGCGCCTCCCTATCAGGCCACGCTGGGCTTCCCCTCCAGCCAGATCGATCCGCGCCACACCTATGCGGTGCGGGCCGAGATCCGCGATCCGTCCGGCGCGCTGAGGTTCACCACCGACACCCGCCACGCGGTCCTGACCCACGGCGCCCCGGCCAGCGCCGACATCGTGCTGGTCGCCGTGCGCTGATCGCCCTACTGAGGACGGATGCTGAAGAAGCGCTCCGTCTCCCTGTCCGGCCACGCCACCTCGGTGGCGCTGGAGGCTGAATTCTGGGTCGTGCTGGATCAGGTCGGCGCGGCGATGGGGCTGTCCCACGCGGGCCTGATGAAGCGGATCGACGAGACGCGGGGGCGGACCCCGCTGGCCTCCGCCTGCCGCCTGCTGGCCCTGGCCTGGGCGGGGGGCGATCACAGCTTCGCGGGTCAGGTTTCGACCGATTGACTTCGGCCATGGCGAGCGCATCGTCGGCGGGTCTTCAAGGAGCCCCGACGTGGCCGTCACCCTCGACAAATCCCTGCTTCCACCTGTCGTTTTCGGCGGCCTGATCGCCGTTGGGCTGATCGGCGCGGGCTTCTTCATCGGCAATGGCGTGGTCAACGCCCAGGTCGGCAACCGACAGGTGACCGTCCGCGGCGTGGCCGAGCGCGACGTGGTCGCCGATCTGGCGGTCCTGACCATCAGCTTCAGCTATTCAGGCGATGACCTGAACGCCGTCACCGGCCGGATCGACAGCGATCTGGTCAAGGTCCGGGCGTTCCTCAAGGCGCAGGGCTATCCGGACGACGTGCTGACCAACGGACGCCTGTCCGTCACCGACAACAAGGCCAACGCCTACCAGCCCGCGACAACGCAGGTGCTGCACTACACCGCCGGCAACACGGTCACGATCCGCACCCGGGACGTCGCGCGGGTGGCGCAGACGCAGCGGTCGCTGGACGACCTCGTCCGCCAGGACGTCCTGATCGGCTTCGGCGACCCGCTGTACGTCTACACCAAGCTCAATGAGGTGCGGCCGTCGATGATCGCCGAAGCCACCGCCTCGGCCCGGTCCGGCGCCGAGCAATTCGCCAAGGATTCCGGCGCGCCGCTGGGACCGATCCGGCAGGCGACGCAGGGCTCGTTCGAAATCCTCGCGCGGGAGGACATCGACCCGGAGCCCAGTTCGCTGAACAAGCGGGTCCGCGTCGTCGCGACCGTCACCTACCAGCTGCGTTAGCCGGCAGGCGCTGGAGCAGGCGCGGGCTCCGGCAGGGTCGGCGGGTCGACCGGCGGCGGGTTCGGCAGGTCCGGCATCTTCGGCGCGTCCGGCAGGTTCAGATTGATGTCGACATCGGTCGCCTTGGGCGTCTCGATCTCGCCGCCGCGCATCATCAGCACTACGCCGATGATGATCACCACCACGACCAGTCCCCCGATCAGGAAGCCGAGGAAGCCGCCTCCCCCGCTGCGCGGCGCGGGGTTGTTGATCGTCGTGTGATGCACGATCTCGGGGCGGTCGGGCGGCGGGGTGTTCGGATCGGTCATGGCTCAGTTCCCCGACGGCGCCGCGGGGGCCGAAACCTCCGGCAGGTTCACGTCAACATTGACTTCCTTCTTCTGCGTGCCCGGCAGGCCGCCGCTGAAGAGGAAGAAGGCGATCACGACGACCACCATGACCAGCGCGCCGACGATGAAGGCGAGGCCTGCGTTGCCGCCGCCGCCGCTGTTGCTTGTACCCTCGGCCATGAACGGCCCTCCTGTTCCAACCCTGTCCGGGCGACAGAACGGAGTGCGGTCATCAGGAGTTCCGTACAGGGCGGCTGACAAGGCCGTCCGGTCTCCTTATGTTCTCCCGGTTCCCATGACCGATTCCGCATCTCCCCGCATCTCCGACCTCGCCCGCGCGCACGGCCCCGACGGCCGCGCGCCCTCCCCGGCGTCCGACTATCTGAAGGGGCTGAACCCCGAGCAGCGCGATGCGGTGGAGACCACCGAGGGTCCGGTGCTGGTGCTGGCCGGCGCGGGCACGGGCAAGACGCGGGTGCTGACCACCCGGCTGGCGCACATCCTCGCCACCGGCCGGGCCAAGCCGTGGGAACTGCTGGTCGTCACCTTCACCAACAAGGCCGCGCGCGAGATGCGCGAGCGGATCACCCATCTGATCGGACCGTCGTCCGAGGGGCTGCGCTGGCTGGGCACCTTCCACTCGGTCGCCGCACAGATCCTGCGGCGGCATGCCGAACTGGTCGGGCTGAAGTCGACCTTCACCATCCTGGACACCGACGATCAGGAGCGGGTGTGCAAACAGCTGCTCGAGGCCGCCAATCTCGACACCAAGCGCTGGACGCCCAAGTCGCTGAACAATCTGATCGACCACTGGAAGAACCGCGGGTGGACGCCCGACAAGCTGCCGCCGAGCGAGGATTTCGCCAACGGCAAGGGCCATGCGCTGTACGCCGCCTATCAGGCGCGGCTGGCCAGCCTGAACGCCTGCGACTTCGGCGACCTGCTGCTGCACAACCTGACGATCCTGTCCCAGAATGCGGATATCGCTGAGGAATATCGCCGCCGCTTCCGCTACATCCTGGTCGACGAATATCAGGACACCAACGTCGCCCAGTACCTGTGGCTGCGCCTGCTGACCTCCTCGACCGGCAACGTCTGCTGTGTCGGCGACGACGACCAGTCGATCTATGGCTGGCGCGGGGCCGAGGTGGACAACATCCTGCGCTTCGAGAAGGACTTCCCCGGCGCGAAGATCGTCAAGCTGGAGCGCAACTACCGCTCGACCAGCCATATCCTCGGCGCGGCCTCAGGCCTGATCGCGGCCAACCGCAGCCGTCTGGGCAAGACGCTGTGGACCGAAGACAAGACCGGCGACAAGGTGCGGGTGCGCGGCGTCTGGGACGGCGAGGCCGAGGCCCGGCTGATCGCCGACGAGATCGAGACCGCTCGCAAACAGGGCGTCAGCTACAAGGACATGGCGGTGCTGGTGCGCGCCTCGTTCCAGATGCGGGCGTTCGAGGAGCGGTTCGTCATGCTGGCGGTGCCCTACACCGTCATCGGCGGCCCGCGCTTCTTCGAGCGCGCCGAAATCCGCGACGCCCACGCCTATCTGCGCCTGATCCTGTCCGAGGACGACGATCTGGCCTTCGAGCGGATCGTCAATGTGCCCAAGCGCGGGCTGGGCGACACCAGTGTGCAGAAGGTGCTGCAGATCGCGCGCGAGAACGGCGTCTCGGCCATGGCGGCGGTGCGCCACCTGATCGGCACGGACGAGCTTCAGGCCCGCACTCGAACGGCCTTCTCCAACTTCATCCGCGACATCGACCGCTGGCGGACCCTGGGCCAGACGACCAGCCACTGGGAGTTGACCGAGGCCGTTCTGGAGGAGAGCGGCTACACCGACATGCAGAAGGCCGACCGGGCGACCGGCCAGACCCGGCTCGACAACCTGAAAGAGCTGACGCAGTCGATGCAGCAGTTCGACGGCCTGACCGCCTATCTTGAGCACGTCTCTCTGGTCATGGACCTCGACCGGGGCGAGAGCGCCGAGTCGGTGCAGATCATGACCCTGCACGGCGCCAAGGGGCTGGAG
>JAVHYH010000023.1 GCA_031119155.1 Brevundimonas sp. | reverse complement strand
CGCTCGGCCATGCGGGCGATGGTCCAGTCGTCATAGGCGTATTCGACGGTCTTGGACGCCGCTTCCGGCTCGCGATCGATGGGGACGTAGCCGAGGTCCATATAGTCGCCCAGTCCGCCGTAGGGGCGGTAGGTGGCGCTGGCCACCATGGCGTTCAGGGCCGCGTCCGGATCGATGCCGTCGATGCCCTTCAGGTAGGCGTCAGCGATGACCGGAACGGCGTGATAGCCGATCATGGTCCAGGTCTCCTGACCCGCGAACGACCAGACCGGCAGGATGCCGTAGGGGCTGACCTGCTGGGCCGCGATCAGGGAGTTGACCATGTCGGCGTTGCGACGGTCGGGCTGGACCAGCGTCAGCAGCGGGTGCTGGGCGCGGAAGGTGTCCCACAGGCTGAAGGTCGAATGGACGGTGAAGTCCGACTGGTGGACCGCATTGTCCGGCCCGCGCCAGCGTCCGTCCGCGTCGCCGTGGACCGAGGGGGCGATCAGCGAGTGATACAGGGCGGTGTAGAGGCTGGTCCGCATCTCCTCCGGGGCGGTGATGTCCACGGCGCCGAGGGCTTCGGTCCAGGCGGCGCGGCTCTGGGCGCGGACGCCGTCGAAGTCGAAGCTCCCGCCTTCGGACTCCAGATTGCGGATGGCTCCGGCCTCATCGACCGAGGAAACGGCGACCTGGACCAGCAGGGGGCCGGTGATGGAGCCGAAGTCGAAGGCGGCCTCGAGCTGGCGGCCCTGCACCTGCGCCCGGTCGGTCATGTCGCGGCCCGGCTGGCGGAAGCCGCGGTAGGGAACCTCGGTGTCGCGATCCTGCAGCTGGTAGCCGACCAGCGGCTTGGAGAAGCGCATGGCGAAATAGAGCTGGCGACCGGGCGCCCAGCCGCGCGTCTCGCGGAAGCCGGTGACCGTGCCGTCCGGATGCACCCGGATGCGCGACCACAGCACCTTGCCCGGGTAGTCATAGATGGACGGGCGGAAGTCGAGCAGGATGCGGGCGGGCTGGGAGCGCGGGAAGCTGTAGCGATGCAGGCCGACGCGGACGCCGGCGGTCAGTTCGGCGCGGACGCCGGAGTCGGTCAGGCTGACGGCGTAGTAGCCGGGCTCGGCGACCTCGGAGGCCTTGTTGTAGCGGGAGCGGTAGCCGGAGCCGGGCGTGGCCGGATCGCCCGCATCCCACTTCACCTCGCCCGAGATGGGGGTGAGCAGGACGTCGCCGAGGTCCGAATGGCCGGTGCCCGAGAAATGGGTGTGCGAGAAGCCGAGGATGGTCGGGTCGTCGTAGCGATAGCCGGCGGCCCAGTCATAGGATTGGCGGAACGGGCGGAAGTCGGTGTCCGGGCTGAGCTGGACCATGCCGAAGGGGGCGACGGCGCCGGGGAAGGTGTGGCCCTTGCCCGCCGTGCCGATGAAGGGATCGACGGCGTCATAGGCGGTGGCGATCGTCGGCTCGGCCTCCTGCGCCGTGGCGCAGCCCGCCAGCATCAGGGTCGAAAACACCGCCGCCAGTCCGATGTGCCGCATTCCAGCCTCCCGAGTCACTGTCGGGGCGGACCCTAGCATTCCGCACGACCGGCGCCAGCGGCGAGGTGATCAGGCGCCGGCGTCGGGCTTGAGCAGGAAGTGGGGCAGGAGGCCGGCGATGACCTGACGGCCTGTATCCTCGTCCTGATCCAGCATGTTGCGCAGCGGCGGGCCGATGAGGGCTTCCCCGAAGGCGCTGACGGCGATGAACAGGACCGCGGCGGGGATGCGGGTATGGGCCTGACCGTCCGGGTCGCCCAGCTTGTCCCGAATGGCCTGGACCAGACCGGTGACGGCGTCGCGCACCGGCTCCAGATGTGACAGGTCGCCTCGCAGGACGATCCACGCCGCCAGCTTGGCCGCGCCGCCCTGGGCGAAGGCGTCGAAGACGGCGTTGACCAGTTCCAGCGGCGCGCCCTCGTCGGTGCGCAGGCGGGCGATGGCGGCGTCCAGCGCCTGCGAAAGATCGGCCACCATCGAGGCCATCAGGGCAGACTGCAGGCCGGCGGCGGAGCCGAAATGGTGGATCAGATTGGCGTGGCTGACGCCCAGATCATCCGCCACGGCCTTGAGGGTGACGGCGTCCGGGCCGCCGGTCAGCAGACGCTGGCGCGCGAAGGTCAGGGCTTCGGCGCGGGCTTCATCAGGCGTGCGCCGACGACGGCGGGGCGTATCTATTGACATTTATGTAAGTTACATCCATGTAGATAGGGAACTGGTTAAGCTCAGCCTCCGGAGAGAGCAAGTGACTGCGGAACTTCTGATCGACAGCGCCGATCTGGCCTCTCCGGTCCGGGCGTCCACCCGGCTGAAGCCGCGCAAGGTGCAGCCGCTGCGCGCCTTCCGCGCCCTGCGCCGCCTGATCGCCAACAAGGAAGACACCGCCCAGGTGTTCGAGATCATGAACGCCCTGGCCGGCGGCTCGGTGCGTCGGGGCTACCAGAAGATGCTGGAGGAGTCCGAAGGCGCCCGGCAGGCCTATCTGATGACCGAACTGGCGGACCGGCTGCAGGACCGGGCCTGGCTGGAGACCTGCCCGGCGGGCAGCGTCGGCGAGGCCTATCTGGCGTTCATCGACGAGCGGAACCTGTCGGCCTACGGACTGGCGGACGAGAGCCGCAAGGTGGCCGACACCGAGATCGACGCGGCCCATCCCCACGCCTGGTATGCGCGACGTCTGCGCGACGTGCACGACATCTGGCACATCCTGACCGGCTATCGGACCGATGCTCTGGGCGAGGCCTGTGTGGTGGCCTTCTCGCTGCCGCAGACCGGCAGTCCGGGCTTCGGCCTGATCGCGGCGGGCGTCGCGGTGCAGTTCGCGCGGGCGCGGACGGGCTATCCCTGCGCGCGGTCGGTGTTCGAGGCCTGGCGGCGCGGCCGCAAGGCGGGCTGGCTGCCCGCGCTGGACTATGAGGCCCTGATGATGGAGCCGCTGACCTCGGCGCGGTCGCGTCTGGGGCTGGCGGGGCCGACCCTCTATGACCGGGTGCCGGTCGAGCTGCGCAACGCCTATCTGGGCGCCGCCTGATGCGCGCCGCCGTGGTCGCCGGACTGCTGGCGCTTGGCGTCGCGGCGCCGGCGGTGGCGCAGGAGAGCGCCCTGCTGGGCCGCTGGCGCACGCCGGCGGAAGGCGGGGTGGTGGAGATCCAGCGCTGCGGCGCGGCCCTGTGCGGCCGGCTGGTGGACGCGGCGCCGCTGCGGGCCGATCCGGACCAGAGGGATGTCCGCAATCGTGACGCGGCCCAACGAGAGCGCCCGTTGCGCGGCCTGACGGTGCTGCGCGGCTTCACCGGCGGCCCGACGGAGTGGCGGGGCGGCCCTCTGTATGATCCGAACAGCGGCCAGACCGCCGACCGCGGAACCCTGACCCTGCAGCAGGGTGGACAGCGCCTGTCGGTGCGGGGCTGTATCGCGCGCGTGCTGTGCCGGACCCAGACCTGGCGCCGGGCCGACTAGAGGTGGCCAGCGAGGGGGATTTCGGCGTGTCGCAGACCGCGGCGGACGCCCTGTGGGCGCGCCGGTTCTGGACCGACGGCTATCGGCCGGACGTGCCGACGCATATCGATGACGAACTGGCGCGCTGGTCCGGGATCGACGCCCTGTTCGAGGCGGATGCACGGCGGTTCGCCGACCGGATCGGCTTCGTCAGCCTGGGCAGCGGGCTGACCTACGGGCAGGCGCTGGCGGAGGCGAAGGCGTTCGCCGGCTGGCTGCAGTCGATCGGGATCCAGCCCGGCGACCGGGTGGCGCTGATGATGCCCAACTGCCTGCAGTATCCGGTCGTCCTGTTCGGCGTGCTGTTCGCGGGCGGCGTCGTGGTCAATGTGAACCCGCTCTACACCCCGTCCGAGCTGCGCCATCAACTGAGCGACAGCGGCGCCGAGGTGCTGGTGGTCGCCGAGCTGTTCGCGGGCGTGCTGGCCGAGGGTCTGGAGGGCACGGCGGTGTGCCGGGTGCTGCTGACCGGACTGGGCGACATGATGCCTTGGCCGAAGCGACCGCTTGTCAACGCCATCGGGCGGGGCGGTAAGACGGCCCCATTGCCGGTGTGGACCGGGCGCTGGCGAGCCGCGCTGAAGGCGGGGCGGAAACAGCGCCTTACGCCGGTGGAGCGGAGCCCCGAAGACCTCGCCTTCCTGCAATATACGGGAGGCACGTCCGGCGTCGCGAAGGGGGCGATGCTGACCCATCGCAACGTCGTGGCCAATGTGCTGCAGGGGCGCGCCTGGGTGATGCGACAGATCCCGAACACGCAGGTCGTCGGCAACGTCACCCTGCTGCCGCTCTATCATATCTTCTCCCTGACGGCGAACCTGCTGATGTTCACCGGGGTCGGCGGACGCAATGTGCTGATCGCCAATCCGCGCGATACGAAGCGGGTGAACTGGGTGCTGAAGCGCGAGCGGTTTGCGGGCATGGCGGGGCTGAACACCCTGTTCGCCGGGCTGCTGGCGGACCCGGCCTTCCGCAAGCGGGACTTCTCGGAGTTGAAGCTGACCATCGCGGGCGGGATGCCGACGCAGAGGGCGGTGGCCGAGGCCTGGCAGGCGATGACCGGGGCGCCGCTGGTGGAGGGCTATGGGCTGACCGAATGCGCGCCCATCGTCTGCGTCGGCCATGTGGATCTGGACCATCCGGACAGCATGGGATTCGACGGGACCGTCGGCCGCCCCATGCCCTCCACCGAGGTGAGGATGCGGCGGGAGGATGGAAGCTGGTGCGGCATCGATGAGGCCGGCGAGCTGTGCGTGCGCGGCCCGCAGGTGATGCGCGGCTACTGGAACCGGCCGGAGGAGACGGCGAAGGTGCTGTCGCCGGACGGCTGGCTGGGCACCGGTGACGTCGGGGTGATGCTGGCGGACGGTCGGGTGAGGCTGGTCGATCGGATCAAGGACATGATCCTGGTGTCCGGGTTCAACGTCTATCCGAGCGAGATCGAGGACGTGGTTGCATCGCATCCGCTGGTGGCCGAGGTCGCGGCGCTGGGCGTGCCTGACCCGGTACAGGGCGAGCGGATCAAGATCGTGGTTGTGCCACGTTCGGATGACCTGACCGCCGCCCTGTTGATCGCCCACTGTCGCGAGCGGATGACGGGCTACAAGGTCCCCAGGCTGGTCGAGTTCCGCGCCGAGCCCCTGCCGCGCAGCGCCGTCGGCAAGCTGCTGCGGCGGGAACTGACCTGATCCGTCAGGCGGTCCGGCGGGTGACGATGAAGCCGAACAGGGCCGCGATCGGGAACATCAGCACGCCGTAGATGGCGGCGGGCAGGGACATTTCCGGCTGCTGCAGAACGCCCTGCGCGACGACGATGGCGAGGGTGGCGTTGTGGATGCCGACCTCGAAGGCGCTGGCGATGGCCTGCGGGCGCTCGATCTTCAGCAGGCGCGGGACGATGAAGCCCAGCGTCAGGCTGATCAGGCAGAAGGCGGTGGTGATGCTGCCCAGCAGCAGCAGGTTGGAGGTCAGCAGGTCGAAGCTGCTGGCCACGGCGCCGACGATGACCACGGCGAGGATGACGACCGAGGCGATACGCACCGGCTTGTCCATGGCCTTGGCGAAGGCGGGCTTGAGGCCACGGACCAGCATGCCCAGACCCACCGGGGCCAGCACGATGACGAACACCTCCAGCGCCTTGCGGAACTGCAGGCCCAGCGTCAGGTCGGCGGGCTGGAACCAGGCGATGGCCAGGTTGGTGATGACCGGCAGGGTGACCACGGCGATGACCGAGTTGATCGCGGTCAGGGAGATGTTCAGCGCCACGTCGCCCCGGAACAGGTGGCTGTAGAGATTGGCGGTGGTGCCGCCCGGCGAGGCGGCCAGCAGCAGCATCCCTACGGCCAGCATCGGCGGCAGGCGGAACAGCAGCACCAGGCCGAAGCAGACGGCGGGCAGCAGGATCAGCTGGCAGGCCAGCGCCACCCCTGCGGCCTTCGGGTTCTTGGCTACGCGGGCGAAGTCGGCGGGGGTCAGGTCCAGCCCCAAGCCGAACATGATGACGCCCAGGGCGAGCGGCAGGGCGACAGCGGCGAATTCCATTGCGATGACCTCTAGGTGTTTCCAGCCATGGCCCGCCCCGCGGCGCGACCGGAGAAGATGCAGCCGCCGAGGAAGGTCCCCTCCAGGGCGTTGTAGCCATGAACCCCGCCACCGCCGAAGCCAGCGGCTTCGCCTGCGGCGTATAGTCCGGGGAACGTTGATCCGTCGGGGCGCAGCACCTGACTGTCAAGGTTGGTCTGCAATCCGCCCAGGCTCTTGCGGGTCAGGACATGCAGCTTGACCCCGATCAGCGGGCCGGCGGCGGGGTCGAGGATGCGGTGCGGCTTCGCCACCCGGGCCAGCCGGTCGCCGGTGTAGCGGCGGGCGTTGTGGATGCCCTGAACCTGCACATCCTTGGCGAAGGGATTGGCGAACTGGGCGTCACGCGCTTCGATCTGGCCGCGGATGTGGGCCGGGTCGAGCAGGGGCGTGTCGGTCAGGGCGTTCATCCGGCCGACCAGCGTCTCCAGATCGTCGGCGACGACGAAGTCCGCGCCGTGGCGTTTGAAGGCCTCGACCTCGGGCGAGGCGCCCTTGCCCAGACGCGTCTGCAGAACCTTGAGCCAGCTGCCGGAGGTGATGTCGCCGTTCTGCTCGGAGCCCGAGAGGGCGAACTCCTTCTCGATGATCTTCTGCGTGAGGATGAACCACGAGTGGTCGTGTTCCGCGAGATCCGGCGTCGTGCGCAGGTGGCGCAGGGTCGAGATGGTGTCGTAGCCAGGCAGGGCGGGGGCGGGGAGGCGGCGGCCCAGCGCGTCCAGCCAGATCGACGAAGGCCCGGGCAGGATGCGGATGGCGTGGCGCGGCCAGATGGGATCCCAGTTCCGCACCCCCTCGACGTAGTGCCACATGCGATCACGGTTCACGAGGCGGGCGCCGGCGGCGTCCGCGATGTCCAGCATCCGGCCGTCGACATAGGCGGGGACGCCGGTGATCATCTCGCGCGGCGGCCGGCCGAGACGGGCGGGCCAGAAGCGGCGCACCCGCTCGTGGTCGCCGCCGATGCCGCCGGTGGCCAGCAGGACCGCGTCCGCCGACAGGGAGAAGGCGCCGGTTTCCGTGCGGTTGGTCGGGGCGCCGCGCGGGGCGTCGTCGTCGGCCAGACGGACGCCGGAGACGCCTGTGACCCGCCCGGCCTCGACGATCAGATCATCGACCCGGCAGCGGTGGTGGAAGGTCAGCAGACCCCTGGCTGTCGCCTCCCGCGCCCGCTCGGCCAGCGGGCCTGCCACACCGGTGCCTGTGCCCCAGGCGACATGGAAGCGGGGCACGGAGTTGCCGTGGCCGTCCGCCCGACCGTCGCCGCGCTCGGCCCAGCCGACCATGGGCGTCAGGCGGATGCCGTGGCTGCGCAGCCAGTCGCGCTTCTCGCCGGCGGCGAACTCGACATAGGCCCGGCCCCAGCGAGCGGCCCAGTCGTCCTCGGGCAGGGGACCATCCAGCCGGTCCCAGCCGGCGCTGCCGCGCCAGTCAGACCAGGCGAGGTCGAGCGAGTCGCGCACGCCCAGCCGCCGCTGCTCCGGGCTGTCGACGAGGAACAGGCCGCCGAAGGACCACCAGGCCTGTCCGCCCAGATTGGCGGGCCCTTCCTGATCGATCAGGGCGATGCGTCGTCCGGCGGCAGTCAGTTCATCGGCCGCCACCAGACCGGCGAGGCCTCCACCGACGATGATGGCGTCATAGCGCATGGGACAGTCCTCTGGAGCGGCTCAGCTTCATCTGAGTTAACATCAATGTAAATAGTGAGCGCGGCCGTCTGGCCAGTCAACATTGATGTCAATAGGTATTGACATGTTGGTCAGTAGTGCGAAGTTGGCTGCAACTGCCGGTGGTCCCGCCGCGCCGAGCAGCAAAACATCAGGTGGGAGGAAACGACACCATCGCCGTTGGGGAACGGCGTGCTTCGGGAGGGACTTCATGGCTTCATCGGCCTGTATTCGCGCGCGCCTGGCTCTGACCGTATCGGTCACCGCTCTTGTGCTGGGGGCGGCTCCGGCCTTCGCCCAGTCCACCGAGCCGCCTGCCCGGGAGCAGGACGATGCAACCGCCACGGTCATCGAAGACGTCATCGTGACGGCCCAGAAGCGCGAACAGTCGATCCAGGATGTGCCGATCGCGGTGACGGCCCTGTCGTCGGAAACGCTGGAGGCGCTGCGCATCGAGGGCGGCTCCGAACTGCTCCGGGCCGTGCCTAACGTCAGTTTCTCGAAGTCCAACTTCAGCATGTATAATTTCTCGATCCGCGGGGTCGGGACCAAGGCCGTTTCGGCGTCCAGCGATCCGGCGGTCGCCATCAGCTTCAACAACACGCCGCTGATCCGCAACCGTTTGTTCGAACAGGAGTACCTGGACGTTGACCGGGTCGAGGTGCTGCGCGGGCCGCAGGGCACCCTGTACGGCCGCAACGCGACCGGCGGCGTGGTCAACATGTTCCCCGAACTGCCGGTGAATGACTACGAAGGCTATCTCTTGGGGGAGGCAGGCAATTTCGGCTCGATCCGGGGCCAGGCCATGATCAACCTCCCGCTCGGCGACACCTTCGCCATCCGGGCGGCGGGGGCGTTCACCCAACGCGACGGCTTCGACCACAACAGCTTCAAGGACACGCAGGTCAATGACCGGGACCTGTGGTCGACGCGGTTCTCGGCCGCCTGGAACCCCTCGGACCGCTTCCGCGCCAACCTGATCTGGGAGCATTTCGAGGAAGAGGACGGCCGCTCGCGGACGGGCAAGCAGCTGTGCACCACCGATCCGGGGCCGACCAGCATCGGCGGCATCGCCGTGCCCGCGGGGCTGATCCGCAACCAGCTCAGCCAGGGGTGCCAGCCGGGGTCGCTGTATGACGACGCCGCCTATGGCGCGCCCAACGGCGGCTCGCTGGCCTATATCCGCTTCGCCAGTTCGAACATCGGGCTGGGCTGGAACTCCGCGACCAACCCGCGGGTCCGGGTCTATCCGATCCCGCTGGGCATCGATCCCTATGAAGGCGTGACCCAGTCGCGCGACCTGCGCGAGATCGCCACCAGCTATGATCCGGTGTTCCGCGCCACCAACGACGTGGTGCAGGTGAACCTGTCGTTCGACGTCAGCGACACCCTGACCCTGCATTCACAGACCGCCTGGGCCAAGGACGACTACTACGCGTCGCAAGACTATGCCCGGTACGTCTCCAACCCGATCTTCGTGAACTCGTCCAACCTGTTCAACACGGCGCGGCAGCCGATCTCGTCGCCGATCTCGCCGGGCGGGATCTTCACCGATCCGCAACTGGGCGCCTCGGACAGGCTGCTGTCGGTCGATCTGAGCCGGTCGGACAACAGGCAGTGGTATCAGGAGTTCCGGCTGCAGTCGGCGCTGGACGGCGGCTTCAACTTCAGTGTCGGGGCCAACTATCTCGATTTCAAATCGCAGGACGACTACTTCGTCTTCAACAACGTCTTCACCCTGATCGCCCAGTACTGGTACAATCAGGACCTCACCAGCGCCAACACGGGCCTGCGTCCGATCGTCTGCGACGACACGGTCGCCCGCGAGTGCGTCTATGTCGATCCGGCGCCGCTGGATCAGCTGGGCGAGGACGGACACAACTATTTCCGCAGCAAGAATGCCGTGCACACCCGCTCCTGGGCCGTGTTCGGCGAGGGCTACTGGGACCTATCGCCCGACCTGCGGCTGACGGCAGGCCTGCGCTACACCGTCGATCGCAAGGTGACGACGCCCTATCCCAGCCAGTTGCTGATGGGCGCCGAGCTGAACGGGACGCCGGGCTCTTCCTCGGGCGGCTATTCGCGGCGCGACTACCCGGCGCTGCCGGATGTGGAGCAGGAGTGGGACGCGGTCACCGGCCGGCTGGTGCTGGACTGGTCGCCGGAGCTGAGCTTCACCAACGACACCCTGATCTATGCTTCGCTGTCACGCGGCTACAAGGGCGGGGGCACCAATCCGCCGCGCATGGATATCAATCCGACGGTGGTGCAGTACCAGCCGCTGGCCGGCACCTTCGAGCCGGAATATGTGACGGCTTTCGAGATCGGGACCAAGAACACCCTGCTCGACGGCACGCTGCGGCTGAACACCACCGCCTTCTTTTATGACTATGCGGACTATCAGGTCTCGCAGATCGTCGACCGGATTTCCCTGAACGAGAATTTCGACGCCCGTCTCTGGGGCGTGGAGATCGAGGCGATGTGGCGCCCTGTCGAGGGGCTGCAATTCGACGGAACCCTGGGCTGGCTGAACAGCCGGATCGGGGACGGCGAGAAGTCGATCGATGTGATGAACCGGACGCAGGGCAATGAGGAGTGGACGGTCCTGCGGCCGTGGATCCAGGTGCCGTCGAACTGCATCGCGCCGACGCGTTATGTGGAGGCGATCCTGAGCCGCTACATGACGCCGACGGACCAGACCCAGTTGGCGCTCAGCGCCCTGTGCGCGGGGTCGAGCCGGTTCGGCACCTTCGATCCGTCGTTCCCGTCGACCATCCCGTTCTACACCCTGTACGGGTTCAGCTATAATCCGCTGCTGGAGGCCCCCAACGGCGGTCGTGGCTTTGACGCCGACCTGAGCGGGAACCAACTACCGAACGCGCCGGACTGGACGCTGAATCTGGGGGTTCAGTACACCTTCGCCCTCGACGCTTGGGACCTGACGCTGCGCGGGGACTACTACCGTCAGGGCGACAGCTGGGCGCGCGTCTACAACACCGAATATGATCGCCTGAAGGGCTGGGACAACGTCAACCTTTCGGTGGCGCTGGCGCATGCCGACGGGATCACGATCGAGGCCTACGTCAAGAACGTGTTCGACGACACGCCGATCACGGACGCCTTCACCAACAGCGACGACACGGGGCTGACGACGAACGTCTTCACCCTCGATCCCCGCCTGATCGCCGTGCGGGTCAGTCGAAAGTTCTGACCCGAGACCAAGGTCCGGGCAGTGGTCCGGATCAGGATGGCAGCCCGCGCCCGGTACGCCGGATGCGGGTTGTTGGGTTGCTCTTTAGTATGTTGAAATAAAAGAATTAATTGTATTGACTCGAGGTTCTGTTTGCAACCCTATAGGGGTGCTCCACGAGGGAGCTCACGTAAAACGGGAGGATTATCATGATCCGCAAACTCGCCTTCACCGCCGCCGCCCTCGCCAGCCTTTCGATGGCCGCGCCGTCCTTCGCCCAGACCTTCTCGCCCAGCTCCGGTTCGCTGTCGGGAAGCGGCAATGTCGATCTCCAGCAGACCGCCACCCTGAACTGTGATGTCGATGTCGATGTCGCCTCGATGGGCGCCACCAGCGCCGCCATCAGCTTCCGCGATATCTACGCCGGCGACTTCCTGTGCTTCGTCGTGGCGCCGTACGGGGCGTGGAGCCTGGCCACCGTGCCCGGCGCCACGGACAAGATCGCGCTGACGATCGGCGCCAACACCATCGCCAACAAGCCCTGTTACGACACCATCATCGTCGACTGGGACAATGTCTCGAAGGAGATCACCTTCAACAACAACGTGCTCGACCCGGTAACGGCGGGCGACCCGAGCTGCACCATCCTGTCCGGCGTCATCTCCATTCCGGGCCTGTCGATCCTGTAGGGGGGTGATCGTTCACTCCCCGATCCCGCTGACTTGCCGGGCGCCCCCAGCGCCCGGCATTTTCTTGCGCGCCGGGCCGACAGATTCGCGCCGGCCGGGGGGATCCGTATGAGCGTCGTGGTGGTCGGGATCGCCGTGCTGGGCCTGACGGCCGGGCAGGATGCGGCATCACCCGCCCGCGCGCCGGATCCGCAAACGCTGACGGTTCTGGACGATGTGGTCGTGCAGGGGCGCCGCGGCTCCACCGATCTGATCCCCGAGCGCGAGGTCGGCGCGGAAGAGATCGATGCGCTGAACGCCTGGGACATCGGCGAGGTCCTCTCGCGACTGGGCGAAACCTTCGGCGACGGCCAGTCGCCAGTGGTCATCATCAACGGTCGCCGCATCCTCGATCCCGGCAATTTCACCGGCTTCCCGCCGGACGCCATATCAAGGGTCGAGGTCCTGCCGCCGGAGGCCGCTGCCCTTTATGGGGAAGACCCGTCCAGGCGGGTGCTGAACGTCGTCCTGGTTCCGGAATTCCGCAGCCAGGAAGGACTGGCCGGCCTCCGTGCTCCGACCGCGGGCGACGCGTCCGGCGCGACGCTGGATCTCCGGCAGTCCTCGATACAGGGGGACGACACCCGCCAGTATGGCCTGCAGGCGTCGCGCGACACGGCGCTTTGGGCCAGCGACCGGCCGGGCTATCGCGGCGGCGTCCTGCCCGACGGCGATATCACCTTAAGGCCCGAAACCCGTTCGGTGACCGCCAATGCCGCGGTGACCGCCACGCTCCGCGACTGGGCGGCCTCGGTCAACGCGACGGGCTCGGGGTCAAGCGAGCAGTTCCGGACCGCCGCGGGCGAGGCGCGCCAACGCGCGCACAGTCTCTCCCTCAATGGGAGTCTTGGGGGCGACTGGCGCGGCTGGACGGTGCGGACCGGCCTGAACGGGACGCTGTCGCAGGGACGGCAGGAGGGCCTGTCCGAGGTCAGGTCGCGCACCATGGGGCTTGGCGTCCAGGGGACGGCCAGCCGCTCGCTGTTCACCCTGCCGGCGGGGCCGGTGCAACTGAACCTGAACGGGCGATGGGGGCGGACGGAGTCGCATACGCAGGCGCTCGCGGATGAAATCCGGCGCTCCTCAAGCAGTTTCGACCTGCGGGGCGGCCTCGGCGTGCCGTTGTCCCGTTCGCCGCGACGAGGCCGGTCCCCGACTGCCGAGGGCGGGCGCTGGGGCGACCTCAGCCTGACGCTGGGCGGGCAGGTGGGGCAGTCGGGCGGCTCGGACCTGCGCGGGGGCGGCAACGCCGGGCTGTCCTGGGCGCCGATCCGCCAGTTGCGGATGAGCGGGCAGTGGGCGGTCTCGGTGGAGAGTCCCTCGGACGGCCAGAGATACGATCCGGTCATCCAGGCTCCGCCCCGCACCGTCTATGACTTCCAGACCGGAGAGGCGGTGGAGATCGCGCCGTTGATCGGCGGAAACCCGGATCTGCGCTCGCAGCGGCAGGACCGCCTCACGGTCTCCGCCGCCATGGGGCCCTTCACGGCCTGGCGCATGCTGGGCAATCTCACCTGGGCGCGACTGGAGGCGACCGATCAGATCGGCGCCGTGCCGCTGCTTTCGCCGGCGGCGGAGGCGGCGTTCCCCGACCGCTTTATTCGGGATCAGGCGGGGCGTCTGGTCGGGATTGATCAGCGGCCGATCAACATGGCCTCCGCCCGATCCGACACCCTGTCGGTCAATCTGGGCCTGAGCCTGCCTCTCGGCGAGCGGATTTCCGATCGCGCGCTGCAGCTGGGGCTGACGCAGCGGTGGAGCCTCACCGACACCCTGACGATCCGCGAGGGCTATCCGGTTCTGGACCGGTTGGCCGGGGACGGCGGCGGCGCAGGGCGGGGGCAGACGTCGCTTCGGCTTGATCTTCGGCTGGCCGCGCTGGGCGTGAATGTGGATGCGCGGCGGCGGGAGGGCGGACGGGTGCGTCGCACCGTCGGCGTGGACGGGCCGGACGATCTGCGGCTGGCCGCCTTCACCGCGGTGGACCTGAAGGTCAGCTATCGGTTCCGGCCATCGGTCGGCGAGGCGGGGGCGAGGCAGGACAGCGACGGCGGCCTGAGATTCGAACTGGAGGTCGCCAATCTGTTCGACGCCCGTCCGCGCGCCATGCTCGGGGACGGGCGGTCGGCGCCGGGCTACGGACGGGACGACAGGGATCCGGTCGGACGGACTGTTCGTCTTTCGTTGAGCCGCCGCTTCTAGGCCGCAGCGCCCTTCATGGGGTCAGGCCGGCGCCCGGGACGCGGCAGCCGGCCGTGACCGCGCGGCAACACCCGGTTTTCGGTTGGGCCTGAAAAGCCCGGGGTGACGCGGCTCATCAGAAAAACAGACCAATTGGTATATTATAAATTGTAAATCATCCGGTCCAACTGGCTTGACTTAGTGGTCCGCCCGATAAAGCTTCGCGCCAACAAAACAAAAGGCTCATGGGAGGGCCGTATGCAGGTTTGGTTTGGCGCGCGGGGGCCGCGCACACTCGCGCGTGGTCGTGCGATCTTGCTGGCGGGCGTGTCCGCTGTTTGCTGGGCGGCTGCGGCGCCGGTGATGGCGCAGGATGCCCAAGACGAGCCGGTCGTCACCGAGGATTCCACGCTCGACGACGTGGTCGTCACCGGCACCCGTCGCACGATGCAGAGCTCGATCGAGACCAAGCGTCAGGAAGCCACCATCGTCGACGCCCTGACCGCCGACGAGATCGGGGATCTGCCGGCCCTGTCGGTCGGTGAAGCGATCGAGACCATCACCGGCGCGGCCTCGCACCGGGAAAAGGGCGGCGCGTCGGAAATCGCCATCCGCGGCATGGGCCCCTTCCTGGGCGCTTCGACCTTCAACGGTCGTGAAGCGACCAACGGCAGCGGCGACCGGTCGGTCAATTTCAACCAGTTCCCGTCCGAACTGATCAACCAGATCAAGGTCTACAAGACCCAGCAGGCCAATCTGATCGAGGGCGGCGTGTCCGGTCTGGTCGAACTGGGCACCCTGCGGCCGCTGGACTTCAACCGTCGCCGGATCCAGGTCGAGGGCAAGTTCAACTTCAACCCTTATCAGGACCGTCTGCTGGACGAGCCGTCGCCGGGCTATCGCGGCACCATCAGCTTCGTGGACCAGTTCGATCTGGGCGGGCTGGGGCGGCTCGGCCTGTCGCTGGGTTTCCAGCGCAACGACGTGACCAATCCGGAAGAGGTCTACAACGCCAGCTCGACCTGGGTGGCCTGTAACGCCAACACGACCCAGACCGGCAACTGCACCGAGGTGACGCGGGCCCAGGCCGCGGCCGGGACGCCCTTCTACCTGGCGCCGAACGCCTACACCTTCCGCCAGATCGAGGAAGACGACACCCGCGACGCCTGGTTCGGCGCGGTGCAGTGGCGTCCGAACGACCGCTTCAACATCAACCTCGACTATCAATACTCGGATCGCTCGTACAACGAGCGACGCAATGAACTGGGCATTTCGGAAGCCCGCTACGGCCTGACCAATCGGGTCGTCGACGAGAACCATGTGCTGCTGTCGACGTCCGGCAACAGCTCGATCGAGACCAATTCGACCTTCAAGAATCGCTCCGAGACCTATGAGGGCGCGGGCCTGAACGTCGAGTTCTTCGTCAACGAAGCCCTGACCCTGAAGGGCGATGTGTCGTGGTCGCACACCCTGCGCAACGAGACGGACCGCAACGTCCGCCTGCGCTCGGACCCGCTGGACATCTACGGCGTCCGCACCCCGATGAACAATCAGCGGGTGCCGTACACGATGGACCTGCGCAACGGTCCGGTGCCGACCTTCACCATCGATCCGCGCTTCGACATCACCAACCACGACCTGTTCAGCGACGATGCTCGCATCCGTCGCGACCAGAGCCAGCGCGATCACGAGATCTTCGCCACCCGGTTCGACGCCACCTATGAGGTGTCGGAAGGCTTCTTCACAGCCTTCGACGCCGGTGTGCGCTACTCGACGATGACCTTCACGGACTTCGACAACCGCGTCGAGTTCACCCAGGACGACCGCGCCGTGGACCGCGCCGCCAACCTGCTGTGCCGGACGCCCTTCCCCCAGACCGACTTCCTGGAGAGCTCGTCGTCGAACAGCATCAGGCGCTGGGCGACCTTCGATGCGGTCTGTCTGTTCGAGGCCTATTCGGGCGTGCCGGACACCGGCCTGCCGATCGACATCCGCGCCGTCGAGAACCGTGACGTGTCGGAAGACGTCTGGGCCGGCTACGGCATGGCCAGCTTCGCCGGTACGGCCGGAAGCCTGCCGTTCCGCGGCAATATGGGCCTGCGCGTCGTGGACACCCAGGTCACCTCCAGGGGCCTGCGCGCCGATCTGGATGTGGTCGAGAACGGTGACGGAACCATCAGCCTGGTGCCGACCGGCGCCTTCAACGAGCAGGTGTTCGAGCACGGCACGACGCGCTGGCTGCCCAGCCTGAACCTGACGTTCGAGCTGAAGGACGACCTGCTGCTGCGCGGCGGCCTGTTCCGGGCCATGTCGCGTCCGGCCCCCAGCGCCTTGGGCGCCGGCCGGATCATCACGGTCGACAGCGGCGCGGACTATACGAACGTGGCCGAGGCCCTGCGCAACATCACGGCCAACGGCAGCCCGCGTCTTGAGCCGCTGATGTCGTGGAACGCCGACCTGTCGCTGGAGTATTACGCCAACCGCGACTCGATGTTCGCCTTCGCCGTCTATGCCAAGCAGTTCACCGGCGGCTTCCAGCCGGTCGCCTATGACGAGACCTTCGTCATCGACGGCCAGTCGGTCACCGTGCCGGTCGTGCAGACCGAGAACAGCGACGACGAAAGCACCCTGCTGGGTTTCGAGGTGACGGGATCCTATCGCTTCTCGAGCCTGCCTGCGCCGTTCGACGGGCTGGGGACCAAGATCAGCTACAGCTACGCCGATCTGGACTTCGAGAACGAGGACGTTCGTCTGGGCGACGTCATCGACGCCAACACCGGAACGGTCACCCAGGGCATGATCCCCGCCGCCGGCCTGTCGGGCCTGTCCAAGCATGTGCTCTCGGCCCAGCTCTACTACCAGATCGGCAACCTCGATCTGCAGGCCATCTACAAGTACCGCTCGGACTATTATCAGGACTTCGTGGGTGGCAATTCGCAGCTGCGCTATGTCCACGGCGCGGGCACGGTGGACCTGCGGGCCAGCTACCAGATCAACCGTGACGCCCGGCTGCAGTTCGAGGCGGTGAACATCACCGACGAGCCGCGTATCGAGGATATGCCGGTCTGGGGATCGACCCGCGGCTACTACGCCTACGGAAGCAAATACTACATCTCCATGCGGCAGCGGTTCTGATCGGGAGGCGGGGTGTCGGACCGATTGGCCCGACGCCCCGGTTCGGCTAGGCTGTGACAATGAGTCAGAAGCGCCTTTTCCATACGGTTTCCGAACAGATCCTCCAGTTGATCGCCGATGAGGGTTACGGCCCTGGCGCGAAGCTGCCGGGGGAGCGTGAACTGGCCGAACAGTTCGGCGTCAGCCGGGTCACCGTGCGCGAGGCCGAGGTGGCGCTGCAGGCGCAGGGCAAGCTGGCGATCAAGACCGGCTCAGGCGTCTTTGTGTCCGGCATGCCGGCCGCCCACGCCCTGCCGATCGTCAGCGCCTTCGAAGTGACGGAGGCGCGGTCGCTGTTCGAATCCGAGGCTGCGGCCCTGGCCGCATCGGTCATCGGAGCCGAGGCCCTGGAGCGTCTGGACTATCTGGTCCGGTCGATGGACGGCAGCAATCCGGATCTGGACGCCGACGCGGCGGATCGGGAGTTTCACCGGGTCATCGCGGCCTCCGCCAACAATGTCGCGGTGCTGCACACCATCGAGACCCTGTGGCGGATGCGGACCGAGCAGCCGCAGGTGAGGGCGGCGCACAAGGCGGTCTGCGAGATCGACGATTCCTCCCGTGTGGAGGAGCATATGGCTATCCTCGACGCCCTGAAGGCGCGGGATCCGGGCGGGGCGCGGCGGGCCATGCGCGCCCACTTCAATCGCCTGCTGTCGGCCATGCTCGACGCCAGCGCGGCCCAGGCCCAGCAGGAGCTGGAGCGTCAGACGGCGGCCAGCCGTGAGCGCTTCCTGATCAGCACGCGGGCGATCTAGGGCTGTTCGATGCGGACCAATTGGTCTGCAATATTCTCCTGATATTCCGAACCAAGTGGTTGGCGCGACCGGTTCTTGCTGATAGCGTCCCCGGACGGTCGAAGAGCCGTCAGCGAGTCCGCGCCAAGTCGGACCGATCGGGAGGCGTGAATGTTTGCAAGATGGGCGGCCGTCGCGGCTGCATTGCTGTGGGCGGGAAGCGCCGCAGCCCAGACCTCGACCGTGGTCAATAATCCGCAGGAGTATCAGCGGGCCGTTCGGGCCGCGAAGCCGGGCGACACCATCGTGCTGGCCGACGGCGTGTGGACTGACTTCCAGATCCTGTTTGACGCCGAGGGTCAGCCGGGCCGACCCATCACCCTGACCGCCCAGACGCCGGGCCGGGTCATCCTGTCGGGCCAGTCCAACCTGCGCATGGCGGGCCGTCAGCTGGTGGTGTCGAACCTCGTCTTCCGTGACGGCTATTCGCCGACCGGCGAGGTCGTGTCCTTCCGCCGCTCGCGCGATCGTCGCGCGGTCGAGAGCCGGGTCACCGGGGTGGTCATCGACGGCTTCAACAAGCCGGATCGCGCGACCTCGGACAACTGGGTCGCGATGTATGGTTCGCACAACCGCTTCGACCACAACCACCTGACCGGAAAGACCAATCTGGGGACGACCCTGGTCGTCGTGCGCGACGAGCAGCAGGGCCTCGATAACCGGCACCGCATCGACCACAACTATTTCGGCCCGCGCCCGAACCTCGGTTCCAACGGCGGTGAGACGATCCGCGTCGGCACCAGCGCCGACTCGCTGTCGGCGTCGAACACCGTGGTCGAGAACAACTGGTTCGAGGGCTGTGACGGCGAGGTGGAGATCGTCTCCAACAAGTCGGGCGGCAACATCTATCGGGGCAACGTCTTCTTCCAGTCACGCGGGGCGCTGGTGCTGCGGCACGGCGACGGCAATCTGGTCGAGAACAACGTCTTCATCGGCGGAAACAAGCCGCACACCGGCGGCATCCGCGTGATCAACCGCAACCAGACGATCCGCAACAACTACATGGAAGGTCTGGCGGGCGACGGTTTCGCCTCGGCCTTCAGCATCATGTACGGCGTGCCGGACTCGCCGATCAACCGCTACCATCAGGTGGACAATGCGGTGATCGAGAACAACACCATCATCGGCGCGCGCAGCATCTTCCTCGGCGCCGGCATGGACGATGAGCGGTCAGCCGGTCCGATCAACAGCCGGTTCTCCAACAACCTGATCGTCGCCGCCGACGGCCGCCGCGATCCGGTGCGTATCCTTGGAGACCTGTCGGGCATCGCCTTCACCGGCAACGTCCAGAGCCCGGCGGTGTCGGACGGACTGACCCTGGGCGTCGAAGGCCGGACGGTCAGCCTGAGCCGTGGTCCGGGCGGACTGATGGTTCCGCAAGGGCTGGAGGGCGTCGGCGCGTCGCGTGATCTGCGCATCGTGGCGCGGGGCGGCACCGGCGTGGACTGGTATCCCAAGCACGGCCAGCAGCCGCGCCTGGACACCGGCGGTGAAGTGGCCGTGGCGCCTGGCGAAGGCGCGCTGGCCGAGGCCGCCGAGGCCGCCGCCCCCGGCGCGATCCTGACGCTGGCGGCGGGCCGGTACTCGGTGGACCGCACCATTCTGGTCGACGCGCCGCTGACCATCCGCGGGCCTGCCGAGGGCGAGGCCGAGATCGCCTTCTCCCGTCCGGCTCTGTTCCAGCTGCAGCGCGGCGGCTCGTTGAAGCTGTCGCGCGTTTCGGTCACCGGGCGCGACGCGCCGGACGAGGTCGGCAATGCGGTGATCCGCGTCACCGCCGGTTCGAACGCCGCCAATTTCGAGGTCATCGTCGAGGACAGCCGGGTCGCGGACCTGACCGTCAATCGCGGCTTCGACGTCATCGCCCTGGGCAAGGGCAGCATGGCGGATCAGGTGCTGCTGAAGGGCGTGACGGTGGACAACATCAGCGGCGCCGTCATCTCGGCCGCCGCCGAAACCGATGACCGGGGCACCTACAATGTCGAGGCGGTCCGTATCGAGGGCGGGACCTTCCGCAACGTAGGAGGGGCCGTCGTCGATCTGTATCGGGGCGGCACGGATGAGAGCACCTTCGGCCCGCGCCTGTCGGTGACGGGCGCCGTGTTCGACAAGGCGGGCTCCGCCACGACGCCGGCCCTGCTGATGCGCGGCGTGCAGTTTGCCGAGGTCAGCGGCAACCGCCTGACCGACAGCGGCGCCATTCGCTTCAGCCACCGGGTTGGCGAGCCCGTTCTGGTCGCCCGCGACAATCAGCTGGTTCGCACGCCGGCGCTGGAATCCGATGTCGCCCCGGTGGCGGCCCTGCCGGAGACGCTGTGATGATCCTCAGGC
>JAVHYH010000022.1:16785-20191 GCA_031119155.1 Brevundimonas sp. | reverse complement strand
CCGCCGGCTGGCGCTTCATGATCTCCTCGCCCTCGGCCTGGGCGACGCAGCCGGCGACGGCGATGGTCATGGCCCCGCCCTTGGCGTCCTTCAGCTCGCGCATCTTGCCGAGCTCGGAATAGACCTTCTCGGCGGCCTTCTCGCGGATGTGGCAGGTGTTCAGGATGACGAAGTCGGCGGTCTCGGCGGTGTCCGTCTGGGCATAGCCGAGCGGGCGCAGCACATCGGCCATGCGCTCCGAGTCATAGACATTCATCTGGCAGCCGTAGGTCTTGATGAACAGGCGCTTGGGCGCGGCCTGCTTCCCCGACGGCGGGACGAGGGTATCGGTCATGGACGGGCTTTTACCGCCCGACGCGCCTTCCAGCTAGCCGATATCCGCCGGATCGACCCGCGCGGCGTGGCGGGTGAAGATCAGGCCTTCGCGGCCCGACGGCTCGGCGCCCTCGATGGGCGTGCCATAGAGTTCGAGCTTGTGGCCGATCAGCTTGAAGCCGAGGCGTTCGGCGATCTCGGTCTTCAGGCGCTCGATCTCGGCGTCGAAGAACTCGATGACCTCGCCCGACTTGGTGTCGATCAGGTGGTCGTGGTGATCGTCGCCGGCCTCTTCATAGCGGCTGCGGCCATCGCCGAAGTCGTGCTTCTCGACCACGCCGGCTTCCTCGAACAGGCGCACGGTGCGGTAGACGGTGGCGATGGAGATGTGCGGGTCGATGGCCGAGGCGCGGCGGTACAGCTCCTCGACATCCGGGTGGTCCGCGGCGGCGGAGAGCACCCGTGCGATCACGCGACGTTGCTCGGTCATGCGCATGCCGCGCTCGGCGCAGAGTTTTTCGATCCGGTCCATGGCGCAGGAGAATAGGCGGCGTCGGCGCTCTAGGGAAGCCGCCCCGGCAAGTTCAGCGCGAGAAGAAGGGCGTCCGCGCGCGAACCGTCCGGACGCGAATAATAGTGGGGGCGCCGGCCTGCCTCGGTGAAGCCCGTGCGGGCGTAGAGGGCGCGGGCGGCGGCGTTGTCGTCGGCGACCTCGAGGAAGACGCGGTGTGCTCCGGCGAGGCTGGCGGCGGCGACGCCGTCGGCGACGAGGGCCGTCCCCTCCCCGCCCCGGCGCGCGTCCGGCCGAACCGCCAGAGTCAGGATCTCGGCCTCGTCGGCGACCGCCCGCATCAGGATGAAGCCGGCTTCGCGCTCCACCGCGAAGACGCCGGGTTGGTCCAGCAGGGTGGCGAAGGCCGCCGCCTCCCAAGGGGTGTCGAATGCGGCGGCGTGCAGGTTCGCCAGTCGTTCGGCCTGACCGGGGCGCGCGCCGGTCATGCCGGGGTCGCCGCGCGGGGCTGGCCGGGCAGGCGGGTCGGCGGGGTGGCGTCGGGCGCGCGCAGATACAGGGGCGAGGGCGGGGCCTCGGTCGGGTTGAGAGATGCGGCGAGCCGGGCGATGGCCTCGGGCGCTGCGCCGGGCAGATCGGAGACGCTCAGGCCGGGCGCCGCCTCGGCCAGCAGGGGGGCGCCGGTTCCGACCAGAGCCGCACCCTCGCCAAGCGCTGCGATCCGGTCCGCCGCCTGTTCCAGCGACAGGGCCTCGGGCGGTCCATCCGCCAGGCCGTCGCGCCAGAAGCGGGCATAGACCTGACCCCGACGGGCGTCGATCAGGGCGGCGACGGTGGTCGCTTCAACAGAGGCGGCGAGAGCGTCCAAGGTCGAGACCCCGATCACCGGGCGATCGAGGGCCGCCCCCAGCCCCTGGGCGAAGGACAGGCCGACGCGCAGGCCGGTGAAGGAGCCCGGCCCCACGGTGACGGCGATCCGGTCGATGGCGTCAAAGCCGCCGGCCTCGGCCACGGCGTCGCGCGCCAGTCCGCCCAGCCGTTCGGAATGACCCTTGGTCATGGCTTCGGAACGCAGGCCCAGCGGACGAACGCGCCCGTCCTGAACCTCGAACACCCCGGCGGTGCACAGGCCCAACGCCGTGTCGATGACCAGAACCCTCATGCGAGGTCTCCTCTCAGGGCGCGGGCGCCAGCGCCGTCACGATGCGCGCCAGCGCCTGCCTCAGTCCCCGGTCGGCGATGCGCGGGAAGGCCATGGCCACCGCCCGTCCGTCGGCGGTCAGACCCAGCGCCCGCAGGCTTTCGGCCTCGCCCGACGCCGGTCCCTCCATCGGCGGAAAGAAGCTTTCCACCGACGTCCCCAGCACCACGGCGGCGCGATGCAGGCGCGAGGCCGAGATGCGGTTCAGGCCGGTCTCGTATTTCTGCACCTGCTGGAAGCTGACCCCTATGCGCTGGGCCAGCGCCGCCTGCGACAGGCCTAGGGCCGAACGGCGAAGACTGAGGCGCGCGCCGACATAGGCGTCGATGTGATCCGGGGCGGCGGTGCGGGCCATGGTCCTGCTCCTGTTCGATACCGAACAGTTTCACAGACAGCCCAAGGTTGCAACGAAAGAGTTTCATTACAGGTCCAGCCGCGCGACGACCGCGGCGACGGCGCGGGTGCGGGCGCGAGGGATGCGCGCCTCGACGGACAGGCCGCCGGGACCGCCGCGCACGACCAGATCGTCGCCCTCGGCCCGTTCATAAAGCCGGACAAGGCGTTCGCCGTCGTCCATGTCGATGACGCAGCCCTGATCCCGTCGGGGCCAGCGGCCGGGCAGATACTCCAGCGTCACCCCCGACGCCGCCCAGGGCGCCAGGTCGTCATTGACCAGCTGAAGGCGGCGGGCGGTCGCGGGCGGCGCGGGCTCGAAGGCGCGGGCGCGGCTCTCGACGCCGAGCGCCGGGGTTTCGGGCGCGGGAGCGGCGGCCTCCGGAAGTGACAGGGCGAGGGCTTCGGGGGTGGCGTCGACGGCGGCGGTCAGGCGGCGCTGGACGTCGGGCCGGAACAGGCCGGGCCGCTTGCCCGCCTCGTACAGGCCCCAGCCCTGGCTGGTCATCCCGGCCCGGGCGCCCGCCTCGGCCTGACTGAGGCCGCGCGCGCGGCGCAGGGCGGCGAGCGCCTCGCCGAGACGCCGGGCGTCACTGTCGCTTTCAAACCGGGGCATCGGACCACCATGCCGGAGCGGGCCGCGCCTGACGAGGACAAATCCGTTTCATGGGTCTCGGGATGGCGCGGACGGCGCCCGGCTGGGAGCGGGGATGGCAAGTGATCAGTGGACAGTGGTTAGTGATTGCAGTGTCAGCCGGCTGTTCCAGGCCCGGTCGCAGCGGCATCGAACCACTAACCACTAGCCACTGATCACTTGCCCGCACCGACGGCGAAGACCGAGCCCCGCCGCCAATGCAGCCGCGCCTCAGATCACCTGTTCGACGGCGGTCACTTCGGGGACGTAGTGTTTCATCATCTGCTCGACGCCCGACTTGAGGGTGGCCGAGGACGAGGGGCAGCCGGCGCAGGCGCCGCGCATGCGCAGA
>JAVHYH010000022.1:0-16775 GCA_031119155.1 Brevundimonas sp. | reverse complement strand
GTTGAAGGCGCCGCCGCGCATCAGGGGCGCGCCCGAGACGAAATGGTCCATGATGGCCGCCAGGATGGGGGCCTTCATCTGGTTCCACTCCAGCCCCTGGGCCTCGCGGGTCACCGACACATAGTCGTAGCCGAAGAAGACCGACGTCACGCCGTCGAGCTGGAACAGGGCTTCGGCCAGCGGCGAGGCGGCGGCTTCGTCCGCATTGACGAAGTCACGCGGGTCCTCGGACACATCCCGTCCCGGCAGGAATTTCAGGACGTTCGGGTTCGGCGTCGGTTCGGTCTGGATGAACATGGGGCGTAAGTGCGCCCTGTGAGGCCGGGGTTCAAGGGCATAGCACAGCCGCCTCTCCCTCCCCGCCCCGGGGAGGGAGAGGCGGCTGTGCTATGCCAGATCCTCGATGTCCTGTTCTGTCAGCTCGCCCGGGACGATGGTGACGGGCAGTTTGCGGCCGGTGAAGGCGGCGCCCTGTTTGACCACGGCGGCGACCAGAGGGCCGGGGCCGCGCCCGCCCTCTCCCGCCGCCAGGACCAGAATCTTGATGTCGGGATCCTCGCCGACGACCTTGCGGATGCTGGCCTGGGCCTCGCCGCGTTCGATGACCAAAACCGGGGTCGAGCCCGAGCGTTCGGCGGCCTCGGCGGCCCATTTGTTGAGCTCGGCCTCGGCCTCGGCGCGGGTCTGGCGCTCGATCTCCTCGCGCACCCCGGCCCAGTGGGCGTCGGAAGCGGCGGGCGGAATCACCCGTAGCAGGACCACATGGCCCCCGGTCGACCGGGCCCGGCGCGACGCATAGCGCAGCGCGGCCTGGAACTCGGGACTGTCGTCGACGACGACGAGAAACTTTCTGGGCATCAGCCGCTCCCTTGGAAGACGACGCTAACAGATCAGCGGGCCGACCGCGAAGCCCCTGACGGATCAGGGGCCCTGGGGAGGGCCGAGAGTCCGCAATGTCCGGCGCGGACCCGGAAAGTTCCTGATTTTACTCAGCCGGACTCTTGAGAACTCTGGACATGGCGGACTCTACGCCCCGTCGCAGACAGGCACGGAAGGATCATGACACGCCGATACGTCAAATTTGGACGTATCGGCGCAATCAGGAATCGCTCAGCGGGCCGACGAGGCGATCTCGCGGATCGAGGCGTTGGCGATGGTCAGCTTGGCGAAGGTCCAGCCGGAGCCGGAGGCCTCGATCTCGTCCACAGAGGCGCGCACCGCCTCGACCGTGGCCAGACGCGAGCCGATCCAGTCGTCCACGGCCTTCTCGGCGGCGGCTTCGGTGGCCCCGACGGCGACGCTGGAGGCCTTGGCCACCGCGCGGGTCAGGGTCATCTGCTCGAACATCAGATCCTCGATCAGGCGACGGACCGCCAGACGATCGAAGTGATCCGCCGACGGCACATTGCCCGCCGCCGCGCGCAGGCGGTCGAAGTCGAAGGCCGCGCCGACCTGGTGGTACAGCATGGCCATCGCCGGTTCGGGCCAGCCCGCCTCGCGCGCCAGATCGCCGATGTCGGCGGTGGCGACCAGCGGACGCAGCATGGCGAAGCCGCGCGCCATCTCCTCGGAGGCGCCCAGTCCCACGAAGCTCTGCACCCGGGCCTCCAGCCGGCCTTCCTCGAAACGGCTGAGCACCGCGCCGCCGGCGGCGCGCAGGGCGTCGGCTGCGGGACGATAGGCGGCGATCAGGCCGTCCACAGTCGCGCCCTCACGGGCCGCCCGCCGGGCCAGCCAGACGGTCTGGCGGCGCAGCACGGTCGAGATCTCCGTATAGAGCGCCGTCTGGGCCTCGGCCGTGATCTTGCCGTCCAGCGCCGAGACCGCGTCCCACGCCTCGTCGAGGCGGAAGATCTGGCGAGCCGCCTCGAAGGCGATGACCATGGCCCCGGTGTCGCACTGGGCCGACACGCGCAGGCGTTCCGGGAAGGTCGCGCCGCACATGTTGACGATCTCGTTCGACAGGATCGTCGCGATGATCTCGCGCTTCAGGCGGTGGCGCTGCATGTCCGCCTCGAACTTCGCCAGCGGACCGGGGAAGTAGCGCACCAGCGTCTGTTTGAAGAAGGCGTCGTCGGGCGCGGTGGTGGCGACGATCTCGTCGAACAGCTCCAGCTTGGAATAGGCGGTCAGGACGGCCAGCTCCGGACGGCTGAGCGGCTGGCCCGAGGCCTTCATCTCATTCAGCTTCTGATCGTCGGGCAGACCCTCGACCTTGCGGTCCAGTTTGCCCTTCGAACCCAGCCACTGCATGAACCGCTGCTGGGAATCGAGCGCCTTGGCGCCCTCCGCCTGCTGCAGGGTGATGGCCAGCGTCTGGTCGTAGTTGTGGACCAGCACCTTGAGGCCGACCTCCTCGGTCATCGAGGCCAGTAGGGCGTTGCGGTCTTCCTGTTTCAGCGCGCCCGAGGCGATGGCGGCCCCGGTCAGGATCTTGATGTTGACCTCGTGGTCGGAGGTATCCACGCCGGCCGAGTTGTCGATGGCGTCGGTGTTGATCCGGCCGCCGTTGCGGGCGAAGGCGATGCGGCCCGCCTGGGTCAGGCCCAGGTTGGCGCCCTCGCCGATCACCTTGGCGCGAACCTCGGCGCCGTCGATGCGGATGGCGTCATTGGCCTTGTCGCCGACCTGGGCGTCGGTCTCGTTCGGCGCCTTGATGTAGGTGCCGATGCCGCCGAAGTAGAGCAGCTCGGCCGGGGCCTTGAGGATGGCCTTCATCAGGCTGGCCGGGTCCAGCACGTCGTCCTGGATGTCGAGCGCGGCCTTGATCTCGGGGCTGAGCTGGATCGACTTGGCCGAGCGGGAGAAGACGCCGCCGCCCGCCGAGATCTTCGACAGATCGTAGTCCTGCCAGGACGAGCGCGGCAGCTTGAACATCCGGTCGCGCTCGACCCACGACGAGGCGGGATCGGGGGTCGGATCGATGAAGATGTCGCGGTGGTCGAAGGCGGCGACCAGCTTGATCGCCTTGGACAGCAGCATGCCGTTGCCGAACACGTCGCCCGACATGTCGCCGACGCCGACGACGGTGAAGGGCTCGGACTGGATGTCCTTGCCCTCCTCGCGGAAGTGCCGCTTCACGGCCTCCCAGGCGCCGCGGGCGGTGATGCCCATGACCTTGTGGTCGTAGCCGACCGAGCCGCCCGAGGCGAAGGCGTCATCGAGCCAGAAGCCGTAGGAGGCCGAGACGCCGTTGGCGATGTCGGAGAAGGTCGCCGTGCCCTTGTCAGCAGCCACGACCAGATAGGGATCGTCGCCTTCCCAGCGGGTGACGGCGGCGGGCGGGACCACCGAGCCGTCGCGGGCGATGTTGTCGGTCACGTCGAGCAGGCCGGACAGGAAGGTCTTGTAGGCGCGGATGGCCTCGGCCTGCTGGGCGTCGCGATCGCCGCCGGCGCGGACGATGTCGGCCAGCTTCTTCGGGAAGAAGCCGCCCTTGGAGCCGACCGGCACGATGACGGCGTTCTTGACCTGCTGGGCCTTCACCAGACCCAGGACCTCGGTGCGGAAGTCGTCGCGACGGTCCGACCAGCGCAGGCCGCCACGAGCGACCGGGCCGAAGCGCAGGTGCACGCCCTCGATATAGGGTGCCCAGACGAAGATCTCGCGGAAGGGCTTGGGCAGGGGCAGATCGACCAGCTCGCGCGAGGCGATCTTGATCGAGATGTAGGGCTTCGACTGACCGTCTGCGTCGACCTGGTAGTAGTTGGTGCGCTTGATCGCCTGGACCAGCAGCGACAGGCGACGCAGGGCCTTGTCGTGGTCGAGGCTCTTCACGTCCTGCAGCAGGTCGTTGATGTGGGTCGCCAGATCGGTGACCGTGGCCTCGCGGGCGGCGGCGTCGCCACCGGTGGCCGGGCTGAATTTGGCGTCGAACAGGGCCAGGATGGCGCGGGCCACCGCCGGATAGTCGCGCAGGGCCTCTTCCTGCACGGCCTGCGAGGGGTCGAGACCGGTCTGCTGGCGATAGCGGGCGAGGGTGCGGATCAGGGCCGCCTCACGCCAGTCGACGCCCAGCTCGATCACCAGCCGGTTGAAGCCGTCGCTTTCGGTGCGGCCGTTCCAGACGGCGGCGAAGGCGGCCTCGAACGGATCACGGACGGTGGCGAAGTCCAGATCGCCGCCGCGCGGGTCTTCCATCAGGAATTCGTGGACGTGGATTTCGGCGTCGCCGGTCGGCTTCAGGGCATAGCCCCATTCTTCCAGCGTCTTCAGCCCCATGTCCGCCAGGATGGGCAGGACGTCGGACAGCGGCACGGCCGAGCCGCGGCGGTACAGCTTGAAGCGGAAGTTCAGCGACCCGTCGCGAGCGGTGCGGAAGGCGCGGACCGCCACCGGCTCGCCGTTTCCGACCTCGCCCGAGGCGTTCAGGGTGTCGATGGCCTGATAGTCGAGCACCGCCTCGGCGGCGTCATAGCGGTCGCGGTAACCGGCGCCGAAGGCGTCGGCCCAGCGGGCGCTGACCGGCCCGACCGAGACTTCTTCCACGTCGGCGGCGCGCAGGGCGCTTTCGAAGCGATCGACCCAGCTGCGTCCGGCCTCCGCCACCTCGGCGTCGAGCGCGGCCTGATCCGGGCACGGATGATCGCCCGGGGTCACGCCGATGATGTAGTGGATGCGGACCAGCGGCTGGTCCGACAGCTGCGGATACCAGGCCGAGATGCGGCCGCCCCAGGCGCGGGCCAGGATGGCGCCGATCCGTTCACGGACCGAGGCGTCGAAACGCTCGCGCGGGATGAAGGCCAGGATCGAGACGAAGCGGTCGAACGGATCCTTGCGGACGAAGGTCTTGATCCGCGGGCGGTCGTGCAGGTGCAGGATGCCCAGCGCGATGTCGAGCAGCTCGTCCTCGGTGATCTGGAAGAGCTCGTCGCGCGGATAGTTGTCGAGGATGTTCTTCAGCCGCTTGTAGCTGTGCGTGCCCTCCAGCTTGCCGGCGCGCGCGAGGGCGTTGGCGACCTTGCGGCGGATCAGCGGCACCTCGGACGCGGCCTTGTCATAGGCCTCGGCGGTGAACAGGCCGACGAAGCGGGTCTCGCCCGACGGACGACCGTCCGCGCCGTACCGCTTCACCCCGATGTAATCCATGTAGGACCGGCGATGGACGCGCGAGCGGGCATTCGCTTTCGCAACGGTGACCGGATCGGACAGGTCCAGCTGCCGCTTCATCTGCTTGGTCAGAACCGCCGGTTCCGACGCGCGGCGCAGCACGGTGCGCTCCGGATCGACCAGAACGCCCAGACCCTCGCCCGACTGGGACAGGGGGGCCTCGGCCTCGTAACCGCCGTCACTGGCGCGCGGATAGTCGTAGTCGCGGGCGCCGAGGAAGACGAAATGGTTCGCCGCCAGCCAGCGCAGGAAGGCCAGGTTCTCGGCCAGGATCTCGGGATCGACGCCCGGGGGCGAGCTTTCCAGATGGGCGATGGACTGGGCGATCAGCTCGTTCATTGCGCCGTGGGCGTTCACCGCCGACCGCACGTCCGCCAGCGTCTGGGCCAGCGCTTCGCCCAGGGCGTCGCGGCGCTCCTGCGGCAGGGCGTCCAGCACCACCAGGATGACCGACGTCCGGCCCTGCGGCCCCTCGACGATGGGGTGGTACATCGAGCGGACGGTGACGCCGGCCTCGGCCAGTTCTCCCATCACGCTGTCGACGAGGAAGGGCTTGTCGTTCTGGACGATGGTCAGGACGTCATAGCCGGTGCCGACGCCGCGGGCGCCGGTGTGCGGGCCGACGCTGATCCGGGCGGGATCGGCCGGATCGCGCTCCAGCACCGTCTTCCAGACGGCCGCCAGCAGGGCGGCGAGGTCCGCGCCGTCCAGCTCCGGCGTCTCGTCGGCGGCGTAGTCTTCCAGAACCTGGGCCAGATAGGCCTTCTCCGCCGCACCGGGCGGATGATCGGCCGCGGCGGCATAGTTCGCCTCCAGCGCCTCCAGGTTGATCGCCTGAGGGACGGTGGGGGCGGGGGCGCCGGTCATGGAACGGTCTCGTGTGGCGCGGCTGTGGGAAGCCGCCGGTTTCAGAAGGCAGACTAGACGCCCTGCGCCCGTGGGCAAGGGTTCAGCCAGTCCCGGTCCACTAGGCCAGCCCGATGACGGCGGGAACCCCCTAAAGCAAAGACGCCGGTCCCTTTTCAGGAACCGGCGTCGATTATCAGTGATCAGTCAGGGAACGGATCAGAAGCGGACGTTCATCCCGATCCGGAAGGCGTGCAGTTCCATCTCGTCGCTGCTGCGGGCGATATCCGTGCCGGCGGTGTTCGGCGCCAGGATGAAGGGGTTGGTCGCCGGGGTCGTGCCGTTGTTGCCGGCGCGGACGACGTAATCGCCGGTGTTCAGCGAGGTGTAGAGGTACTCGCCCGTCACCGACAGGTTCGGCGCCAGACGCCATTCCAGACCGGCGCCGGCCTGCCAGCCGTCGGCGTCGTCCTCATCCCTGGTGGTGGTGAAGCTGTTGGCGGTGTTGGTGGTCGAGAAGCTGTTGTCGACGCCGGCGTAGGCCGCGCCGCCGGTGGCGTAGATCAGGGCCGGGCCCATGGCGTAGCCGACTCGGGCGCGGAGGGCGGCCATGTCATTGATTTCGCGATTGAAGACATAGTTGGCCGGGGTGCTGCTGAAGCCGGTGGCGGTGTCCGACAGATCGACCGCGCTCCACTCGGCGACGATGCCGGCGACGATTGAACCGAACTGCCAGTCGTAACCGGCGCGGATCGAGCCTTCGACGCCGGTGTCATCCCCGAGACAGCCGGTCACGGCCTCGTTGCTCTGGGCGCGACCGCCGCAGAAGCCGGGAGCGAAGGCGTCGGCGCCGCCCGATGTGGTGACGGTCTCGCCGAAGACCCCGTCGAGGTTCCGGTCGAAGACGAGGGTCTCGCCGTCGTTCTCCTTGTTGTCGACCGCGCCGCCGTAGATGCCGACGTAGGGGCCGCTCCAGTCCGGGGCGGACTGGGCGAGGGCGGGCGCGGCGACGCCGGCCATCAGGAGCGACAGGGTGGCCGCGGGCAGGAGATATTTCATCGGAGGTCTTTCCGGACAGAGAAACGGTTCGGCCCCCGCCGCGCAGACCAAACAGCGGCGCTGACATCCCGTTCCGGCGAGGATTTGCGACCCTTTGGCGCCTGTGGCCCAAATGGCGCGATCTCGATCAGGCCCCTGAAACGAACAAGGCCGCCGAACTTGCGTTCGGCGGCCTGCTTCGGATCGGCGCCCAGGAGGGGGGAGGGTTGGCGCCGATCTCTTCAACCGCGGGCTTGGGGGGAGGGGAGGGCCCGCGGCGACAGGGGGGAGATAGGCGCCGGTTGTGGCCAATCAAGGGCGCTGATGCGGCTCAATCCGTCTTTGTCTGCGGCGGGTTGACGCGTCGGCGTTTCGGGTTCGGTTTCGGCTCGGGCTTTTCGGCTTCGGCATAAGGCTCACCGTCGCCCGACAGCAGGATGGCCATCCAGCGGGAGCCCTTGAACTCGGCCAGGATGGCCATGGCCATCACTGCCAGCGGCGTGGACAGGAACATGCCGACCACGCCCCAGACCTTGCCCCAGAAGGCGAGGGCCAGCAGGACCACCACCGGGTCGATGTTCTGGTTGTCGCCCTGCATGCGCGGCTGGATGAAGTTGCCGCTGATGAACAGGATGGCTTGAAGGCCGCCCAGCAGGATGGCGGCGGGCCAGTAGCTCTCGAACTGGACCAGGGCGAACAGCGGCGGGGCCAGGCCCGCGATGGCGCCGCCCAGCACCGGGATGAAGCCGACGATGAAGATGACGAAGGTCCAGAACTCGGCGTTCTGCAGCCCGACGATACGCATCAGGATCCAGGCGGCGGCGCAGATCATCACCCCGGTGACGGTCTGGACCCACAGATAGCCCTCGACCCCGCCGCGCACCCGCTGGAACACCTCCAACGCCTCGGCGCGGGCCGTGCGGTCCGGGAACATGTTGACCAGCTTGCGCCGGAAGCCGTTCTGCGAGGCCAGCAGGAAACCGAGATAGATCATCACGAAGATCGACCCGGTGACCACGCCCTGGGCCTGACCGGCGATGGTCATCAGGTAGCCGCGCACGTCGATCTGCTCGATCAGGTCGGTCATGGTGGGCGGGTTGGTGACGCCGACGAGGGCCGAGCCGTCCCGCAGGATCTGGTCCAGACGCGGGCCGACATTGGCCGACACGCCCGAGGCGTCGGTGAAGAAGCCATAGGCGCCGTTCACGATGAAGGCGATCGAGGCGATGAAGCCCACCACGACCAGCAGGAGGGCGGCGATGCCCGCCAGATGGCCGGGCAGGTTCAGCTTCTGCTCGATATACCGCTTCACCCCGTCGATCATGATCAGCAGGAAGATGGCCATCGCCAGCGGCGTCAGGATGTCGGCCATCCAGTAGACGGCGGCGCCCACCCCCACCACGGCGAGCGCCACCAGCGCATTGCGGGCCACGGCGGAGGTCGGAACGGCGATGGGCGGTTTCATCGGCATATGGTCAAGGTCTCACAGGGCGCCGTCAATCACTCTTGAACCGTGGCGCTGACGGGTGGAGCATGAGCGCGCCCCCCATCGTGGAGTTCCCATGTCCGACACCGGCGTCTTCCTCGGCCAATCGCCTGACAAGCCTGAAGTCCTGCTTTATGGCCGCGCCAACCGGCACGGCGTGGTGGCCGGCGCCACCGGCACGGGCAAGACCGTGACCCTGCAGATCATGGCGCAGGGCTTCTCCGACGCGGGCGTCCCGGTCTTCTGCGCGGATGTGAAGGGCGACCTGAGCGGCATCGCCGTGCCGGGCTCGCCGAATGAAAAACTGCTGGCTCGTGCGCAAGGCATGGGACTGGCGCTGGAGCCGAAGGCCGCGCCGGTCGTGTTCTGGGACCTGTATGGCCAGAAGGGTCACCCGATCCGCACCACCATCAGCGAGATCGGGCCGCTGCTGCTGGCCCGGATGCTGAACCTGAACGACGTCCAGGAAGGCGTGCTGTCGGTGATCTTCCATGTCGCCGACAAGGAAGGCCTGCTGCTGCTCGATCTCGACGACCTGCGGGCCATGCTGGTCTATGTGGGCGAGAACGCCGAGCGGATCGGGCGCGAGGTGGGCAACGTGGCCCCGGCCTCCATCGCCGCCATCCAGCGCTCCCTGCTGCAACTGGAGCAACAGGGCGGCGACGCCTTCTTCGGCGAACCGGCCCTGCGACTGGAGGACATGCTGCGCACCGGTCTGGACGGCCGGGGACAGGTCAATGTGCTGGACGCGACGAAGCTGATGAACAGCCCGCGCCTGTACGCCGCCTTCCTGCTGTGGCTGCTGTCCGAGCTGTTCGAGCAACTGCCGGAGGTCGGCGATCCGGAGAAGCCGCGGCTGGTCTTCTTCTTTGACGAGGCCCACCTGCTGTTCAACGACACGCCGCCCGCCCTTCGCGAGAAGGTCGAACAGGTGGTGCGTTTGATCCGGTCCAAGGGGGTCGGAGTCTATTTCGTCACCCAGAACCCCGCCGACATTCCCGACAGCGTGCTGGCCCAGCTGGGCAACCGCATCCAGCACGCCCTGCGCGCCTATACCCCGTCGGAACAGAAGGGACTGAAGGCTGCCTCGCAGAGCTTCCGGCCCAATCCGGCCTTCGACACGGCGGAATGCATCCAGGGTCTGGGCGTGGGCGAGGCGCTGGTCTCGACGCTGGACGAGAAGGGCGCGCCGAACGTGGTCGGCCGCACCGCCATCCGCCCGCCGGCCTCGCGCCTCGGCCCGGCGACGGACGCCGAGCGGGCGCAGATCATGGGCGCCAGCCCGGTGCGCGGCCTCTATGACACGGTGGTCGATCGGGAGTCCGCCGAGGAAATCCTCGCCGCCCGCCGGGGCGAGGCCGATCAGGCCGCCGCCGACGCCAAGCTGGTGGAGGCCCGCGCCAAAGCGGACGCCGCCGCCGCGAAGGACGCCGAGAAGGCCGCGGTCGCTCGCGAGAAGGAACAGGCGCGGCAGCAGGCCCAGTATGAACGCGAGGCCGCCCGCTCACGGACCCCGGCGCGCGCGCCTGCCCGTCGCTCGACCCGCGAAACGCCGGTCGAGGCCATGACCAAGTCGGTGCTGAGAACCGCTGGCTCGACGCTGACACGCGAACTCCTGCGCGGCCTGCTGGGCGGGCTGAAGCGGCGGTAGGCGCCGGGCCTCAGTCCGCCTCATCTTCGATGTGATGGATCTGGTCGTCATCGAGCCCGAAATGGTGGCCGATTTCGTGGATCAGGACGTGGGCGATGATCTCGCTGAGGCCGACATCGCCGCGCTCGGCCCACTCATCGAGGATCGGGCGGCGGTACAGGAAGATGCGCGAGGGCTCGGCGGCCGGGCCCATGCTGTCGCGCAGGCCGATATCGACGCCGTGATACAGACCCGTCAGTTCGAACGGGTCCTCCATGTCGAACCCGGCCAGCACCTCCTCGCTGGCGAAGTCGTCGACGCGGATCACCACATCCCCCGCCAGCCCCTTGAACGGCTCGGGCAGGTCATCGAACGCGGCCTTGGCCAGCCGGGCGAAGTCCTCAAGTGACGGGGCGAGTTGGTCTGTCCACATAGGGGTCAGGGACTAGGGGCTGGGGGGCAGGTTGGGAAGGCCCCGCGCCTGCGGCTCATGCCCGCAATCTTTCCGCAGCCTACCTGACCCCTAATCCCTAGTCCCCGGTCCCTCTTCAGGTATGGTTACCGAATCAAGGCGGGAGCTGATCGAACACCATGGCCGAGGCGGACATCGCCTATGTCGCGACCGCGGGCGCCGCGGGCCTCGCCCTGGCGCTCAGCGCCTGGGCCGCGCGGCTGCGCGGGCGCCTGGCCGAGCGCAACACCGCGCTCGAGGCCGCCATGCAACGGGCCCATGCCGATCTGTCGGCCCGTGACGGCGCGCTTGCGGCCTTCGAGGATGTTCGTGTCGCCCTGACGCCCGGCGGCGGGGCCGACCGGCTAGGCTCTCCAGCGACCTGGGATCTGATCGTCCGTGACCTGACCAAGAGCACCGAAGTCTTCCCCGACGACCCGGCCTATGTGGTGCTGGACGCCGTCCGCGCCGCCGCCGGCCCGCGTCTGGACGGCTTGATCGAACGCGGCGAGGCGTTCGACGCCGTGCTGGAGGGCGAATCCGGCGCCTGGGCCGTCGAGGGGCGCAGTTCCGCCGGCGCCGCCTGGCTGCGCCTGTCGCGGCTGGGCCTGATCGGTACGGCGGCCGAAAGCGGGCTGGGCCTGCTGGCGGACTACTATCCGGCCCCGACCTGGGTGGTCGATGCGGGCGGGCGTCTTGCCTGGACCAACCGCGCCTGGCTGGCGGAGATGAAGGTCGAGACGGTCGAGGCCGCGCGCGACAAGGGGCTGACCTTCGACCGGGGCGCCGACGCCATCGTGGCCGAGGCCGGGCGTCTGCATCAGCGTCAGGAAGGCTTCCGCTGGACCACGGGCGGCGGACGTCGCCGCGCCTGGCGGATTGTGGCCGAGCCGGCGCCGGGCGGCGGTGTGCTGGCCTTCGCGCTGGACATGACCGAGGCCGAGGAGACGCGCGACACCCTGCGTCGTCACGTCGAAGCCCACGACGAGACCCTGAACCACATCGCCGACGCGGTCGCCATCTTCGGCCCGTCCAAGCGTCTGGCCTTCCACAACACCGCCTTCCAGCAGATGTTCAGCGTCGATCCCGGCTATCTGGACGAGCGGCCCACCCACGCCGAGCTGCTGGACCGCCTGCGCCAGCGCCGCCTGCTGCCGGAAGTCATCGACTATGCGGGCTGGAAGGCGCGAGAGCTGGACTTCTACGGCGCCGCCGCGGCCGCGCCGGACGACAGCTGGTCCCTGCCGGACGGCCGGACCCTGCGCGTCGTGCGCCAGCCGCACCCGCTGGGCGGCGTCCTGCTGCTGTTCTCGGACATCACCGACGAGTTGAAGCTGCGCAGCCGCTTCAACGCCCAGCTTCAGGTCCAGACCGCGACCCTGGACAAGCTGAACGACGCCGTCGCCGTGTTCGGCTCGGACGGCCGCATCCGCCTGCACAACGAAGCGTTCGAGACCTTCTGGAGCGTGACCGGCGAACAGCTGCGCGCGGCGGGCGATTTCGACGCGGTCGCCGCCCTCTGCCAGAAGACCATGCCGGACCAGAGCCTGTGGCTGGGGCTGAAGGCGCGGGTCGCCGATCCGGATCCGGAAAGCCGCGTGCCGATCTCGGGTGAGGGCCGCACCGCCGACGGTCGTGTCGCCGCCTGGCAGACCCGCCCCCTGCCGGACGGCGCCACCCTGGTCGCCTTCTCGGACGTGACCGCCCGCCGCGAACTGGAGCAGGCGCTGGCGGCAAAAGCGCAGGCGCTGGAGGAATCCACCGCCCTGAAACGCGAGTTCGTGGGCAGCGTCTCCTATGAGCTGCGCACGCCGCTGACGACCATCGTCGGCTATTCCGAACTGCTGGAGCTGCAGGGCGAACTGCCCGAGCGCAGCCGCCAGCACGCCGGCGCCATCCGCGTCGCCGCCAGCCAGCTGGCCACCTCCATCGACGACGTTCTGGACATGGCCCAGATCGACGCCGGGGAGATGGAGCTGACCCTCGGCGACGTCCGCGTCTGCGATCTGCTGGATGCCGCCGCCGAAAAGGTCCGCGCCCGGATCGAGGGGCGCGGCGCGACCCTGAGCGTCGCCTGTCCCGCCGGCCTGCGGCCCATCCGCGCCGACGCCCAGCGGGTCGGTCAGGCGCTGGAGCATCTGCTGGACAACGCCGCCCGCGCGGTGGGTGAGGGCGGCTCAGTCAGTCTGGTCGCCGAGGGCTCGCCCTCCGAGGTCCGCATCCGCGTCGAGGACAGCGGGCGGGGCATTCCCTACCACCTTCAGGCCCACGTCTTCGACCGGTTCGTCCGGCGCGAGCGCGGCGGTCCGGGCGTCGGCCTGGCGCTGGTCAAGGCGCTGATCGAACTGCACGGCGGCTGGGCCGAGGTGGAGAGCGAACCCGGCAAGGGCGCCGCCTTCATCCTGCACCTGCCGCTGGAAGCCGCCGGCGCCGCCGTCGCGCCGGAGTTGCGGCTGGGTTAGCTCCGTCTGGGGTAGGTCAGCCGCCGTCAGCGCCCGGAAAGTGGTTGGTGATTAGTGGTTAGTGGGTGGCTGCGGCGGACGTCGCGTCCCAACGGCTTTTGACACCGCATCCACTAATCACTAGCCACTAATCACTTTCCCGCACCACTCTCGCCGACTGAAGCGCCCCATGGCCGACAAGCTGCTCAAGACCGCCCTCATCTACGACTTCGACGGCACCCTCGCCCGGGGGAACATGCAGGAAGTCAGCTTCATCCCCTCGGTGGGCATGGGCATCGGCGACTTCTGGGGCGAGGCCGAGACCCTGACCCGCGAGGCCGACGGCGACGGCATCCTGATGTACATGCAGCTGATGCTGCATCACGCGCGTCAGAACAGCGCCCCGATCACCCGCGAGGGGCTGCGCGAGCACGGTCAGGACGTGAAGCTGTTCGACGGCCTGAAGAGCGACCTGACCGGCAAGGGCTGGTTCGAGCGCATCAATGAGAAGGGCCGCGAGTACGGTCTGGATATCGAGCACTATATCGTCTCGGCCGGTCTGGAGGAGATGATCGACGGCTGCCCGATCCGCGACGAGTTCCACCACGTGTTCGCGTCCAAATTCGTCTACGACAAGGACGGCGTGGCCATCTGGCCGGCGGTGGGCGTCAACTACACGACCAAGACCCAGTATCTGTTCCGCATCAACAAGGGCGTGCTGAACCACTGGGAGCACGACAAGATCAACAAATTCATGCCGGACGACGCCCGCCCGATCCCGTTCGAGCGGATGATCTTCCTGGGCGACGGGGACACCGACGTCCCGACCATGAAGATGATGCACACCAAGGGCGGCTTCTCGATCGCGGTCTATGACCCGCGCAACTCCGAAAAGGATCAGAAGAAGATCTATTCGTTGATCTCCGAGGACCGGGTCAATTTCGTCGCCGCCGCCGACTATCGCGAAGGCTCGCCGCTGGACCTGATCGTGAAGGGTCTGATCGGCCGCATCGCCATCAACGCCGGGACCATGCCCGAGGGCGTCTGATCCTGCATCCGGATCGGCGTTCGGCGGCGACTACTCCTGTGACGGCGGATGATCCGCCCGGGGAGACGTCCATGCTGCATCGACTGACCGGCCTGCTGATCCTGATCGGCGCCCTCGTGTTCGGGGGCGCGGCGACCGCACAGGATGTGATCCAGCGCCCGATCGCGGGCTTCCCTCACGCGGTCCTCCATACCGTGGGCGACCAGCCGAAGCCGGTGGTGGTGATCCTGCACGGCGCCGACGGCAATGACGAGGCCAGCACCCGCTTCGGCCCGATCCTCGCGCGGATGGGCTACGCCGCCGTCGGCCTGCCCTACTATTCGCCGAACTGGGGCGACTATGGCCCGCCGCCGAAATTCCCCGACCTGCCGGGCAGCTTCATCGACATTCGCGTCGATCAGATCGCCGATCTGCGCGAGGCGCTGCGCGGGATGCCGGGCGCCGACGTCGAGCGGTTCGGCCTGTTCGGGGCCTCCAAGGGCGCCGAGTTCGCCCTGATCGCGGGCAGCCGTTATCCGTGGATCGACAGCATCGTCGCCTATGCCCCGACCGATGTGGTCTGGGAGGGCTGGGGTCTGGAGATGGTCGAGGCCGAGGGCACGCGCTCGTCCTTCTCCTTCGGCGGCCAGCCCCTGCCCTTCATGCCCTATCGCGGCTTCGTCGAAGGCCTTTTGGCCGGACCGGCGGCCGATCTGCGCGCCATCCACGCCAACGGCCGCCTCGACCACCCGGACCGGGAGGCGGCGGCCCGTATTCCGGTCGAGGCCTATCGCGGCGACCTGTTGCTCATCGCAGGCGGGCGGGACGCCCAGTGGGATGCCGCCTCGGCCGCGACGGCCATCCAGAACAGTCGAACGCAGGCGGGGCTGGAGACCACGGCCCTGATCTATCCCGAGGCCGGGCACGATCTGGTCGGGGATGGCGGCGTGCGTCAGGTGGAGCGGAGCGGCGGATCGCCGGAGGCCGATGCGGCCGCCCGTCAGGACGCCTGGCCCAGGGTCGTCGCCTTCATGGCGCGGACGCTGGCGAACTAGCGCCCGCCGGCCCGGATATACGCCGCCCGGGCGGCGGCGAGGCGCGAGGGGGTCAGGCCGCGCAGGCTGGCCTGGCCCGTTCGCTTGAACCCGGCCTCCAGTCCCTTGGCCCAGGCGACCTCGGCCTCTATGGCCACGCCCTGGGCGACATCGATGATCTGCACCTGTTTCGGCAGGGCCAGGTTGCGGTCCAGCCGCACCTTCAACCCCGCCCCCGACACATCCGTGATCAGGCAGGGCATCTCCAGACCGGGCGCAACCACGACGCCCCGCGCGTTGGCGGGCGAACGCGGTTCAAAGCGGCGATCCTGAAAACTCATGGGATGATAGTGACCGGCGGACGGTTTCGATCCGGGTGAACGCTGAAGCTGTACCGTTTTGTTCCCGACGGGAAGAGTTCAGTGCTGGCTTTCCGGCAAGCGGACGATCAGGCCGTCCAGATCGTCGGAGACGCGGATCTGGCAGGACAGGCGACTGTTCGGCTGGACGTTCTCGGCGAAGTCCAGCATCGACTCCTCCATCGCCGACGGACGGCCCGTCTCGGCCTGGAAGGCCTCATCGACATAGACGTGGCAGGTGGCGCAGGCGCAGGCCCCGCCGCAGTCGGCGTCGATGCCCGGGACATTGTTCCGGATCGCGCCTTCCATGACGCTGAGGCCGTTCTTGACCTCGACGCTGTGCTCGCGCCCGTCGTGTTCGATGTAGGTGATCTTCGCCATTGGTGGGCTGCTAGCAGACTATGACCGGGCGACATAGACCCAGGCGTCGAGCCCGGATTCCAGCCGCACGAGGATGCGATGGTAGTCGGCGACTTCGTAGTCGTCGGCGGCGCGCAGTTCGGCGTCGCTGATCCGGAAGACCGTGCCGCCGATCCGGCCGGAGCCGTCGTCGGTCGGGCGGACGATCGGATGGTGGGTCAGGCCGCTCTCTGCCAGCACCTCGGGATCGGTGATCTCGACCAGGGTCTGGGCATAGCCGGGCAGGGCGTCCGCCGAACCGTCCAGCCGACGCCCGAAGTTCGCCTCCTGCACCTGCGGGTCCTGGAGGGTGCCGTAGGAGAAGAGGAGAACTTCGGTCATCCGGGTCAGGCCGAAGCCTTTTCCTTCTTGCGGCTCGGCGAGACCATCAGCTTCTTGGTCTCGGCGATGGCCTTGGCCGGGTTCAGCCCCTTGGGGCAGACCTGGGCGCAGTTCATGATCGTGTGGCAGCGGTAGAGCTTGAACGGGTCCTCAAGGTCGTCGAGGCGCTTGTCCGTCGCGTCATCGCGGCTGTCGGCGATCCAGCGGTACGACTGCAGCAGGGCGGCCGGGCCGATGTACTCTTCCTGGTTCCACCAGTAGCTCGGGCACGAGGTCGAGCAGCAGGCGCACAGGATGCACTCGTAAAGGCCGTCCAGCTTGGCGCGGTCTTCTGGCGACTGCAGCCGCTCCGTGGTCGGATCGGGTTCGTCCGACTGCAGATAGGGCTGGATCGAGTCGTACTGGGCGTAGAACAGGCTCAGGTCGGTCACCAGATCCTTCACGACCGGCTGGTGCGGCAGCGGGCCGATCGAGATGGTGTCCGAGGCGCACTCGTCCATGCCCTTGGTGCAGGCCAGGGTGTTGCGCCCGTCGATGGTCATCGAGCAGGAGCCGCAAATGCCCTCGCGGCACGACCGGCGGAAGGCCAGGGTCGGGTCGATCTCGTTCTTGA
>JAVHYH010000021.1 GCA_031119155.1 Brevundimonas sp. | reverse complement strand
GGGATGACCGTCTGGGCCGGTTCGCCGCCGAAGCCCGCGCCGGGACGCGGCGTCAGGGCCTTCAGCTCGGCGATCATCTCGGCCATGTCCTCGGCGTCGACACCGCAGATCTTGCGCAGGCCGGTCAGATCCCGCTTCGCCAGCAGGTCGAGGTTTTCCAGCAGGGCCGCCATGGCCGGATCGAAGCGGTTGCGCTCGATCAGCTGCAGCTCAAGGCATTCCGGCACCGAGCGCGCCATGATCCCGGTCGGCTCGAAGCCGTGGCAGACCGCCAGCACCCGCTCGACCCGCTCGCCGTCCACGCCCAGCCGGTCGGCCACCTCGGCCAGATCGCCGCGCAGATAGCCGCCCTCGTCGACCATATCGATCAGGGTCAGGGCGATGCCGTGGTCGGCGGGCGAGAAGCCGGCCTGCGAGGCCTGGGCCTGCAGATGCTCCCACAGGGTGGCGTCGCGGGTGTCGGGCTGTTCGCGCCCCTCCCCGTCCGGCAGGCCGCCGCCGGAGCCGGCGCGGGACCAGTCGGTCAGGCCGGGCTGGCCGTCGTCGGTGCGGTCGGCGCCGCGCTCGCCGGGGGCGGCGTCGCCATAGACGTCATCGCCGCGCGCATCGACCGAGTCGCCGCCGTCGCCGGCGCGGCCGTCCTCGAAGGTCATCTCGGCGCGATCGGCGACTTCGACCCGTTCGGGCGCGACCTCGCCGGGCTCGCCCGGCTCGCCGTCCTCGCGTTGCAGCAGGGGGTTCTTCTCCAGCTCGGCCTCGACATAGGCCTCCAGCTCAAGATTCGACAGTTGCAGCAGCTTGATCGCCTGCTGCAGCTGGGGCGTGATGACGAGCCCCTGCCCCTGTCTGATCTCGAGCCTTTGACCGAGCACGCGATTTTCCCCTGCCCGGACGGAGTGGCCCGGAACTTGCTACGGCGACCATGTCGCCGAACCGGTTAACGACCCTTGAAGGGTCTGGACGCGCCCTGACGCCGGGCGGGGGACAGGTTTTTCCGGAGCCGCCCCGGCGATGGATCAGGGATCGGGCGCGGCGGAAAAATCGGTGGTCGGACAGGTCGGACCGGTCACGGGATCGAAGGACTGGGGACAGGACTGGGGGAAGGTCCGGCGCAGGCCGGCGACCACCTCGTCATTCAGTTCGCACAGGTCGTGATAGTCCGCCCCGACCAGTTGCCCCGCCTTGAAGGCGCGCGTCAGACGCAGATGGGTGGAGGCCGCGCCCCGGAGGATGGCCTGCTGGTCGCGCAACGGCGCCAGCGCCCGCGCCGTCGCGCCGTCCGCCCCCTGCTCCCGCGCCACCCGCTCGCGCCGCCGGGCCTGCGCCTCCGCCGCCTCCAGCCGGGCGAGCAGCTTTTCATGCAGCCGCATCCACGACGCCGCCTCGGCGGCCCGGCCGCGCCGCAGCGCCCGCCGCACCCGGATCAGGGCGTCCTCGGCCAGGGCCGCGCAGTCGATGGGCTCGTCCGCCTCCGGGTCGTCGTCGAGCAGCGGGTCGGGATCCTCCCTGTCGCACCGTCGCCACCCCCCGTCCCTGGCCCGGCCCTTGAAGGCGGTCAGGCCCAGCCCGTAGCGGTCGCAGACCTGCTGCGCGGACCAGCCGTCGCGATAGTCCCGCTCGGCCCGCTCCCAGACGGGCTCCGGGTGTGAAAAGTGGCCGGCGGGCTTCGGGTCGATGGGGCGATCTGGACGCATGGCGATCCTCCTGTCGGAGGATGGTCGCACGGCGGTACGTCAAAATTGGTCGGATCGGCGAGCCGAAGGGCTTGCAGTTATGTTTAGGAGTCCTACATATCCATCCAGGAGCACACAATGGAACATCCGCCCGTCGACTTTGACGACATCACCGAGCCACTGGAGACGCGTGTCGCCACCGGGCTCGAGAAGGTTTCGACCGCGCTGAGGAGCCAGGCCTGGCGGGGCGCCGGGCAGGACGGCCTGACGCCGACGCAGGGACGGCTTCTGGCCCTGCTTCTGGATGAAGACGCCGGGGTTCGGCTGGCGACGCTGGCCGAAGCGCTGGGCGTCAGCGGGCCGACCACCAGCGACGCGTTGGGCGCCCTGATCGCCAAGGGACACGTCGAACGAGGATCGGATCTGATGGATCGCCGCGCCGCGGCCTTCCGCTTGACCGACGCCGGACGGGCGGCGGCGGAACGCTCCGCCAGTTGGCCGGACTTTCTGGTCGATGCGGTCAACACCCTGGCCCCAGACGAGAAGGCGCAGGTCTATGGCGCCCTGATCAAGATCATCCGCTCCATCCAGGACGCCGGCGCCGTGTCGGTGCAGCGGATGTGCGTCACGTGCCGCTTCTTCCAGCCGAACGTGCGTCCGGACGATCCGGAGCGGCCCCATGTCTGCGGCCTTGTCGGCGCGCCGTTCGGAGACGGCCACCTGCGTCTGGAGTGTCGCGAGCACGAACAGGCGGACGACGCGCTGCGCGAGGATCTGTGGCGCCGCTACACGGCCCGGCCCGGAGCGTTCGCGACCTGAGCCTTTCGACCTTTCCGGCGTCCGCTGCGGACGCCCTCCCTGCTTCCGGAGACGCTGAACCCGCTCCCGAAGGGGCGGAGCGCCGACTGAACCTCGACGCCCCGCCTTGCAATCCCCCTCGAGTGACCAAGGAGACATCACATGTCACGCATTAATCTCGTCGATCCCGCCGAAGCAACCGGCGAGGCCAGGGACGCCCTGTCCCAGATCAAGTCGGCGTTCGGCGTCACCCCCAACATGTTCCGCGCGGCGGCCAATTCTCCGGCGGCCCTGAAGTCCATGTGGGGCGCGTTCGGCGCGCTGGGCGGCGGCGTCCTCGACGCGAAGCTGGGCGAGCAGATCGCCGTGGCCATCGCCGACATCGACCGCTGCGACTACTGCCTGTCGGCGCACACCCTGCTGGGCCAGAAGGCCGGGGCGACGGCGCAGGAAATGGCCGAAGCCCAGGCCGGGCGGTCGGCCGATCCGCGCACCGCGGCCGTGCTGGCCTTCGCCGTCAAGGTGGTCCGCGACCGCGCCCAGATCAGCGACGCCGATGTCTCCGCCCTGCGCGAACAGGGACTGGACGACGAGGCCATCGTCGAGGTCATCGCCCACATCGCGCTGAACCTGTTCACCAACTACCTGAACGTCGCGCTGGACGTGCCCGTGGACTTCCCGGGCGTGCGCCTGCGTCCGGCCGCCTGATGCGTCGGGGGAGGCGGTCTCCGCCTCCCCGTTTTCTCCCACGAGGATTTCCCCATGCCCCGCCTTCGCGCCGCGCCGGACCTGCAGGTCTCGGCCTGGCTGAACACGCCCGAACCCGTCACCCTGGCCGGCCTGTCCGGCAAGGTCGTCCTGCTGGAGGTGTTCCAGATGCTGTGCCCCGGCTGCGTCGAGTTCAGCCTGCCGCAGGCCGGCCGGGTCCGCGCGATGTTCGCGCCCGAGGATGTGGCCGTGATCGGCCTGCACAGCGTATTCGAACACCATGAGGCGCAGGGCAGCACGGCCGCCCTCTCGGCCTTCCTGCACGAGTACCGGATCGGCTTTCCGGTCGGCATCGACCGCCAGAGCGAGACCGGCGGCCTGCCGCTGACCATGGCGGCCTACAATCTGCAGGGCACGCCGACGACCCTGCTGATCGACCGTCAGGGACGGTTGCGGGCGCATCATTTCGGCCATGTGCCGGACCTGCGACTGGGCGCCGAGATTCAGGCCCTGATCGGCGAGGCCGCTCCGGCGGCGGCTGTCGCGGACCCGTCCGAGCCCGTCGAGGGCTGCACCGCCGACCGCTGCCCGGTCCCCGCTTCTCCGTCGAGCGCGCCATGAGCGACATCGCCGCCAACCTGGCCGATGTTCAGGCCCGCATCGCCGCCGCCGCAGGGCGCGCGGGCCGGGATCCGGCGGGCGTGACCCTGCTGCCGATCAGCAAGACCGTGCCCGAGGCGCGGCTGCGCGAGGCGATCGCGGCGGGCCTGACCCGACTGGGCGAGAACCGGGTGCAGGAGGCGAAGGGCAAGGCGGAGGCGCTGGCGGACCTGAGCCCGCGCTGGACCGTCGTGGGCCATCTGCAGACCAACAAGGTCAAGGCCATGCTGTCCTTCGCCGACGAATTCCAGGCGCTGGACAGCCTGCGTCTGGCCGAGGCGCTGGATCGGGTGTTGCAGGCGCAGGGCCGGGCGCTGGATGTCCATGTCCAGGTCAACACCTCGGCCGAGGCCTCGAAATTCGGTCTCGAGCCGGAGGCCCTGCCGGACTTCCTGAAGGCGCTGTCGGCCTTCACCAGCCTGCGCCCGCGCGGCCTGATGACCCTGGCCGCCTTCACCCCGGACGAGACGGTGGTGCGTGGCTGTTTCCGCCGGCTCAGGACGCTGGCGACCGCGGCCGAGCAGGATCTGGGACAGCCGCTCGGCCTGTCGATGGGCATGTCAGGCGACTTCGAGGCCGCCATCGAGGAGGGGGCGACCCTCGTCCGCGTCGGGCAGGCCATCTTCGGTCGCCGCGCCACGCCCGACAGCTTCTACTGGCCGGGCGAGGCCTGAGCGGGCGCTTGCGGCGCCCGCGTCCCGTCCGCTGTCAGAGCCGCACCGTCAGCGACGCTCGCACCGTGCGCGGCGCGCCGCGGCTGATCCACAGGGCGCTGTAGGAGCTGGCGGCGTAGTCCTCGTCCAGCAGGTTGTCGATCTCGATCCGGGCCGACAGGTGATCGGTCAGGTCGTAGTCGGCGGCGGCCTTGACCTTCCAGTATTCCGGCAAGCGGACGCCGCCGACGCTCAGCGATCCGGCGCGTTCGCCGACGTAGGCGGCGCCGGCGGTGACCGACCAGTCGTAGCCGTCCGGGCGGGTGAACCGGCCGACCACGAACAGGGCGCCGGCGTGCTCGGGCACGTTCAGGACCGAGGTTCCGGCGAATTTGGCGTCCGCCGCCTTCGCATCGGTCCAGGCGTAGTTGCCGATCACCTGCCAGGCGTCGCCGATGCGCAGCGAGCCGTCCAGTTCGATCCCCCGCGCGGTCAGCTGGCCGACCGGGGCGAGGAAATTGCCCGCATCCGGCTGACCCAGATCCGGCTCGGTGGTCAGGATGTTGGTCTTGTCGATGTCGAACAGGGTGGCGGCGAGGTCGAGGTGCTCCCAGGCGCCGCTGACGCCCAGCTCCCAGCCCTCGCCGGTCTCGGGGGCGAAGCCCTGGCCGTCACGGCCCGTGCCCGAGTTGAGCACGAAGGAGCGGCCGAAGCCGGTGTGGACGGCGACGGCGTCGGTCAGCTGGTAGCGGGCGCCGACATGGTAGTTGAGCGGGTCGTCCTCGGTGACGCCCACCGCGCCGGTGCGGTTGTTGTGAATGGTCTGGCTGTAGTCGTCATAGCGGACGCCGACGTTGAGGCTGAGGCGGTCGGTGACCTCCCACAGGTCGGAGGCGTAGAGGGTGACGACCTCGCGCTTTTCCAGATTGTCCGTGAACGGAAGCGGCGTCGGGCGCGGCTGGCCGTAGACGGGATTGCGGACGTCGACGGCATAGGGGGCGTCGGCGGTGGGGTTCAGGCGCAGCCATTTCTCGCCGTACTCCAGCGTATAGGCCTTGAGGCCGAAGCCGGGGCGGTGGACGCCCGGGCCGGCCTCGATGCGGCCGGTCAGTTCGAGGCGGGCGGACAGGTCGTCGACGGAGAAGTCGCGGCCCCGGCGCTGGCGCCACAGCTGGTCGCCGACCAGGCGCGAGTGGTCGCTGGACAGGCCCTGCAGGGTTCCGGTGCGCCAGGCGACGCCGCCGTTCAGGCGCCAGTCGTCGTTGAACCAGTATTCGCCCGTCAGCTGATGGCGCTCGTTGCGGAACTCGGTCGTCCCGTCGCCGGGCTCGCCGTAGTAGTGGGTGCGCGGCAGGGCCAGGGCGTCGCCGTTCAGCGCCGGCACGCCCCGGTCGAACAGGGTGTCGAAGGCGGTGATCTCGCCCACATAGGTCAGGCGCAGACTGGCCGTGGGTCGCCAGGTCAGGGACGGGGCGATGACGCTGCGGTCCAGCCCGACGTGATCGCGCCAGCCGTCGCCGGTTTCCTCGACCACAATCAACCGCCCGGCCAGGGTGTCGGTGATCGGGCCGGTCACGTCCAGCTCGCCCCGGTACAGGCCGAAGGAGCCGACGGTGGCGGTCAGGCTGGCGTCGGTGTCGAAGCGCGGCGTCCTCGACACCATGTTCACCCGCCCGGCCGGGTCGATGTCCCCGAACAGGGCGCCCGAGGGGCCCTTCAGGATCTCGACCCGTTCGGAGGTCGCCGGGTCGCGCGGGGGCGCCATGCCCCGGTTGGCGAGGAAGCCGTCGACGTAATATTCGGCCCCGCCGTCGGGGGTGCCGAGGAAGCCGCGGATGGCGAAATTGTCCATCACCCCGCCGCGGTTGTTCTGCTGGCTGACGCCGCTGACCAGCTCCAGCGCATCGGCCAGACGGGTGGCGCCGACGGCCTGCAGCAGATCGGATTCGATGGAGCGGCTGGACTGGGACATCCGCTCGGTCGCCAGCCCGGCGCCCAGGGCCGCATCGCGCGGCGCGCGGCGGCCCAGAACCACGATCTCGTCCAGCTGGGTCTGGGCTGCGGGGGCGGCCTGTTGATCCGTAGCCGGAGCATCGGGCGCGGTCGAAGCCGCCGCGAGCAGGCACAGGCCCGCGCAGCTGGTGAGGAGGGACAAGGGAGACTCCATTTGTAATGTTATCTTATAACGGCTAGACGCTCTCCCATGTCGCTGTCAACCGCCGTGCCCGCCCCGCCTGTCGTGTCGCCTTCCGCCGCCCGCATCACCTCCATCGACGCCCTGCGCGGGCTGGTCATCCTGCTGATGCTGGTCGATCACGCGCGGGAGTTCTTCTTCATCCACGCCCAGGTCTCGGACCCGATGAGCGTGACGGAGACCTCGCCGGCGCTGTTCTTCACCCGCCTGCTGGCCCACCTCTGCGCGCCGGTCTTCGTCGCCCTGACGGGCCTCAGCGCCTGGCTCTATGCGTCGAAGAAGGGCGGGCCGGGCGCGGCCTCGGGCTTCCTGCTGAAGCGCGGCCTGTTCCTGGTGGTGCTGGAGCTGACGGTGGTCAGTTTCGCGTGGAATTTCGACCTGACTCCGCCGACCCTCTTCCTGCAGGTGATCTGGGCCATCGGCCTGTCGATGATGGCCCTGTCGGCGCTGGTCTGGCTGCCCCGCACGGCCCTGATCGCGGTCGGCGTGGTCATCGTGCTGGGCCACAATCTGCTGGATCCGATCACCATCGCGCCGGGCCAGCCGGGCCACGCGCTGTGGGCCGTGCTGCATGATCGCGGCTTCATCGAACTGCCGTGGGGCGGACAGGCGCGGACCTCCTATCCGCTGCTGCCGTGGATCGGCATCGCGGCGCTGGGTTATGCCATCGGGCCGTGGTTCGCCGCCGGCGTGGAGGGCGCCGCGCGCCGTCGCCGGCTGGTGATTCTGGGCCTGTCGATGCTGGCCCTGTTCGCCGTGCTGCGCGGGATCAACGTCTATGGCGAGCCGCTGCGCTGGTCGGTCTATCCGGATGCGCTGCACACGGTGATGAGCGTGCTGAACCTGACCAAATATCCGCCGTCGGCCGACTTCGTACTGCTGACGCTGGGCGTCGGGACGCTGGTGCTGGCGATGTTCGAGGTGCTGTGGCCGCGCCTGATCCGGATCCTGTCCGTGTACGGCGGCGCGCCGCTGTTCTTCTACCTGATCCACCTCTACGGCCTGCATCTGGCGGCGAAGGCCTGTCTGGCCCTGTTCGGCGCCAATCAGGGCGAGGTCTTCGGCGTGCCGAACGTCGGCTGGGTCTGGGCCATCGCCGTGCTGGCCGCCATCCCCAGCTGGTTCGCCTGCCGCTGGTTCGCCGGGGTCAAGCGCCGCAGCGGCCAGTGGTGGATGAAATACCTCTGAGTCCCGTCAGGCGGGTTCCGGCGCCTGACGCTCGCTCCAGATGTCGAGATCAGCCTCGCGCCCGATGAGGGCCAGGCCCGAGGCGATGGACTCGAACTCGCCGCCGGTCTCGATGCGGTCGGCGCCGAAACGGCGGTGGAAGATGTCCCGCACCGCCGGGACGAAGGAGGTGCCGCCGGTCAGGAAGACGCGGTCGATCTGGTGCGGCTCCAGCCCCGACTGGCGGACGGCCTCGTCCACGGCGGTCTCGATGGCGGCGAGGTCGGGGGCGATCCAGTCCTCGAACTGCGCGCGGGTGACCAGCTTTTCGATACGGATGGAGCCGGCGAGGAAGGAGAATTCGGCCTGCTCCTGGCTGGACAGGGCCATCTTCAGCGCGGCGACCGAGCGGTAGAGGGCGTAGCCGTGGTTGTCGTCCAGCACCTCGATCATCCGGTCCAGCTTGTCCGGCTCCAGCGCGGTGCGGGCCAGGGCGCGGATGTCGCGCATGTCCCTGGACGCGCGCAGCAGGGCCAGCTGATCCCAGCGGGCGAAGGCGGCGTAGTAGCGCTGGGGGATGGGCAGGGTCTTGCCGAAGGTACGGTACTCGCCGCCCTTGCCCAGCTCGGGCGACACCAGATGGTCGATGATCCGGTAGTCGAAGGCGTCGCCCGCCACGCCGACGCCGGACCGGGCCAGCGGGGTCGAGCGCAGGCCGTCGGGACCGCGCTCGAAGCGGACGACCGAGAAGTCGCTGGTGCCGCCGCCGAAGTCGGCGACGAGGACATTGGCGTCGCTCTGCAGCGTGCGGGCGAAGAAGAAGGCGGCGCCGATCGGCTCATAGGCGTAGCGGATGTCGGTGAAGCCCAGCCGCTCGAACGCCGTGCCGTAGCGCCGGAGCGCCAATTGCTCATCCGGGGCGCCGCCGGCGAATGTGACGGGCCGACCGACGATGACGCGCGCCGGAAGATCGGCCATCCCCTCCCCGCCATGGGCGCGCAGGCGCAGCAGGAAGGCGCTGAGCAGGTCCTCGAATTTGTAGCGCCGGTTGTCGATGACCGTGTCGGTGAAGACGGCGTTGGCGGCGAAGGTCTTGAACGACTGGATGAACCGGGTCTCCAGCGCGTCCTCGACATAGGCCTCGATGGCCCAGGGCCCGGCCTCGACGATCCGCTCGGGCGGTTGGCCGTCGACCGCCTCCAGAATGCGGAAGCTGAGAGTCGAGCGGAAGGCCGTGACCTGACCGGTCGGCGCATCGAAGCGCAGAACCGTCGCCTCGCCGTCCGCGCCGGCGAAGGCGACGACGGTGTTGGTGGTGCCGAAGTCGATGCCGACCGTGGGGGCGAGGTCTGAGGTCATGAAAGCGGCTCCCGGCGGCGGTGGGCGGCGCTTCTAGCGCATGCGCCGTCGGGGCGGAACCGCCGGAGCGTCACAGCGGCGCGCGCAGCACCTTCTCCATCGCCCTGCCCTTGGCCAGTTCGTCGATGAGTTTGTCGAGGTAGCGGATTTCCTGCATCAGGCCGGGCTCCATGGCCTCGACACGGATGCCGCAGATGGTTCCGGTGATCGACTGGCGGGCGGGGTTCAGGGCGGGGGCGTCTCCGAAGAAAGCCTCGAACGGGGTCTTGTCGGCGACGAGGGCGTCGAGCTGCGCCTGCGAGTAGCCGGTGAGCCAGAGGATGACCTGATCGACCTCGGCGCGCGTGCGGCCCTTCTTCTCGGCCTTGGCGATATAGGCCGGATAGACGCTGGCGAAGGGCATGGTGAAGATGCGGTGGGTCATGGGCGGAGCGTCCCATGCGAGCTTGCGGCTGGCAAACCCCTCCACCATCCGTCGCCTGCGGCTCCGGACGGTCCCCCTCCCCGCGATGCGGAGAGGTGAGCGGGCGATGCCCGCGTTCCTGGCCCTGCGGGCTGCGGAACGGATCCTGCCGGAGGCAGGATCAGCCGTACATATCCCCGAGATACACCCGCCGGACTTCCGGATCCCGGATGACGTCCTCAGCCTTGCCTTCGAACAGGACCGAGCCGCCCGAGATGATCGAGGCGTGATCGATGATTTCGAGGGTTTCGCGGACGTTGTGGTCGGTGATCAGGACGCCGATGCCCTGACCGGCCAGATAGCGGATCACCTGACGGATGTCGGCGATGGCCAGGGGGTCGATGCCGGCGAAGGGTTCGTCCAGCAGCATGAAGGACGGACGGCCGGCGAGGGCGCGGGCGATCTCGCAGCGGCGACGCTCGCCGCCCGACAGGCCCGAGGCCGGGGCCTGACGCAGGTGGTCGATGCGCAGTTCCTCGAGCAGGCGCGAGACCTCCTCGTCGATGGCGCGCTGGCCGGTGTGATGCAGTTCGACGACGGCGCGGACGTTCTGCTCGACCGTCATGCCGCGGAAGATGGAGGCTTCCTGCGCCAGATAGCCGATGCCCATGCGGGCGCGCTGGTACATGGGCTGGGCCGTGATCTCCTCGCCGTCCAGCCAGATGGCGCCGGAGTCTGGCGGGATCAGGCCGGTGATCATGTAGAAGCAGGTGGTCTTGCCCGCCCCGTTGGGGCCGAGCAGGCCGGCGACCTCGCCGCGCTGGACGGTCAGGGAGACGTCGCGGACGACCTGACGCTGGCCGAAGGCGCGGGCCAGGTTCTCGGCGCGCAGGCCGGTGGCGCGCGCGGCGGCGACGGGCGCCGGGGCGGCGTCGTCATGGACGTTGAGAGCGGAGAGTTCCTTGCGGGCCAATCGTCACTCCGAGCCGGGGCTCAGTTCCCGCTCTGGGGGTAGAAGACGCCTTGGACCCGACCGCCGGAGCCGCCTTCCATCTGGGCGCTTTCGGTGCGGGTGTTGTAGACCAGACGCGAGCCGGTGATGACGTTCTCGCCCTGGGTCATGATGACGTCGCCGGTCAGGACGATGGTGTCATTGTTCGGCGTATAGACGGCGCGGTCGCCGCGGATGGTCTGGTCCGGGGTGACGAAATAGACGCTGCCCGAGGCCTCGACCCGGTTCAGCGTGCCCCCGTTCAGGCCGGCCTCGATGGCGTCGGCGCGGATGCGGCTGTCGCCCTGGGTCAGCTCGGCGCGGCCGCGCATCGACAGGGTGGTGGTGGTCCGCGAGACATTGTCCGCGCCCCACATGATGGGCTGGCCGCCCTGGAAGCTCTGGGCGTCGCCGACCGTCGGCAGGGCCATCAGCCCGAGGCCGAGCGCCGCGACGGTGAGGAGTCTGGTCTTGATCATCAGTTCGACCTCGACGGGTTGATGGTCCCGCGCACCTTGTTATCGCCCGTGCCGCTGAACACGACCCGTTCGCCTTGATCATAGACCGCATAGGACGAAGCGTTGATCGTTCCAAGGGGGCCGTCGCCCTGAACGCCCTTGTTCCCGGTCACGATGCCGGTGGAGGTGTCGATCACCGCCTCGGGCGTGGCGAGGGTGAAGCCCGATCCGCCGTCGGAAATGCGGACGTTGGGGCCGATCGTCACGGTCTTGCGGACTTCGTCATATTCGCCGCCGTCAGCGGTCAGGGTCGTGACCTTGCGGCCGCCCAGGTTCAGCCGCAAGGCCGGGCCGACCAGACGGAAGCGGCCGGTGTTCGGATCGCGCACGGCGCCCTTGGCCCCGATGACGAAGCTGCGGCCCTGGGCGTCCTGGCCGTGGAACATGGGGTTGTCGAGGCGGACCTCGCGGCTGGTCCCGGCCTTGCGCTCCACGTCCGACATGACGGTGCGCAGGACGATCCAGCTGATGGTGCCGCCGGCGAGGACGAGGATCAGCACCGGCAGCAGGCGGCGCAGCAGCTGGACCCGGCGCGAGCGCGCACGGAAGGCCGAGGCCGTCGCGGCGACGCGGGCCTCATCTTCCGCCTTGCGGGTCTCAACCGGCTCCTGGCTCATCGGGCCTCAGTCTCAGGCGTGGGCGAAGATGTCCTGCTCGTCCCAGCCGGCCAGATCGAGGGCCGCGCGGGTGGGCAGGAAGTCGAAACATTTGCGGGCCAGTTCGGTGCGGCCCTCGCGTTCCAGCATCTCGTCCAGCCGGTTGCGGACGGCGTGGAGATACAGGACGTCGGAGGCGGCGTAGTCGAGCTGGGCCTGGGTCAGGACCGGCGCGCCCCAGTCGCTGGACTGCTGGGCCTTGGAAAGCTCCACGCCCGCGCATTCGCGCACGACATCCTTCAGGCCGTGACGGTCCGTGTAGGTGCGGGCCAGCTTGGAGGCGATCTTGGTGCAGTAGACCGGGGCGGTGTCGAGGCCGAGGTGCAGCTGGAACATGCCGATGTCGAAGCGGCCGAAGTGGAACAGCTTGAGCACGTCCGGATCAGCCAGCACGCGCTTCAGGTTCGGGCAGTCGTAGGCGGGGCGGTTCAGGCGCACGACATGGGCGTCGCCGTCGCCGGCCGACAGCTGGACCACGCACAGGGGATCGCGGCGGAAACGCAGGCCCATGGTCTCGGAATCGACAGCCACCACGGGGCCGAGATCGAGGTCGTCGGGCAGGTCGCCTTCGTGAAGATATACGGTCATGGGGAGTAGGTAGCGCCTTGGCGGGTGGGATGCGAGGGCAATCCCGGGTGGCGGGGGCTGGAAAGTGATTGGTGATTTGTGATTGGTGGTTCGCAGCCGCACAGGTCGCGCTTCTCGGCCAACGATCAGCGAAGCGGCCAATCACCAATCACCAATCACCAATCACTTCGCCGCACCGGTCCCGCCGGAGGGCCACCGGTTTACGGCGAGCCACGGCCCAAAAGAGAAAAGGCGCCGCATCGGACGATGCAGCGCCTTTTCAATAATTGGTGCCCAGAAGAGGACTCGAACCTCCACGACCTTTCAGTCACTGGCACCTGAAGCCAGCGCGTCTACCAATTCCGCCATCTGGGCCAAACGTCCGTGCCGCGAGCGGCGTTTCCGTCTGGAAGGCGCGGACCTCTAAGGCAGTGCCCGGATCGGGTCAACAAGCTTTTTCAGCATTTTTTGCGTTTGCGTTGCGAGGCCCGCCCCCATCGTCTAATCCCCCGCCCTGCAAGGGTTCTTCCCGCGCGCGGTCCGCCTTGGAGTCTGAGATGAGCGAAGTCGCCCCCGGTCTGGTCACCGTCTTCGGTGGGACAGGTTTTGTCGGCAGTCAGGTGGTCAGCGCGCTGGCCCGTCGCGGCTGGCGCATCCGCATCGCCTGCCGCCGCCCGGACCGGGCCTGGAAGCTGCAGACGGCCGGCGGGGTCGGCCAGATCAAGGCCATCCGCTGCGACGCGACCGACGCCGCCCAGGTGGGTGAAGCGATCCACGGCGCGGACGCGGTGATCAATCTGGTCGGCATCCTGTACGAGGGCGGCGGCCGCAAATTCGAGAGCCTGCACGTCGAGGCGTCGCGCACCATCGCCGAGGCCAGCGCCGCCGCGGGTGTGGATCGTCTGGTGCAGGTGTCGGCCCTCGGCGCCAATCCCGAAAGCCAGTCGGACTACGCCCGCACCAAGGCCGAGGCCGAGATGGCGGTGCGCGAGGTCAAGCCGGATGCGGTGATCGTGCGCCCGTCGGTCGTGTTCGGCGCCGGCGACGACTTCCTGAACAAATTCGCCAAGATGGCCCAACTGTCGCCGGTGCTGCCGCTGGTCGGCGGCGGCCAGACGAAATTCCAGCCGGTCTATGTCGGCGACGTGGCCGAGGCCATTGCCCGCGCCACCGGCCGTGGCGACGCGGCCGGCCAGACCTATGAGCTGGGCGGTCCGGCGGTGATGACCTTCGAGGACGTGCTGAAGCTGGTGTCGCGCGAGACCTATCGCACCCCCGGCCTCGTGCCCCTGCCCTTCTTCGCCGCCAAGATCATCGGCGGCCTGGCCCAGCTGACCGCCATCGTCGGGATCAAGCCGGTTCTGACCGAGGATCAGGTGGTCCTGCTGCAGAGCGACAACGTCGTCTCGGACGGCGCCCAGGGCCTGGCCGCGCTGGGTATCGAGCCGACCGGCGTCGAGGCCGTGGCCGCCAGCTATCTGTGGCGCTACCGCCGCGGCGGACAGTTCGCGGAACCGGTCGCGGCCTGAGCCGCCTTCGGACATGAAAAGGCCGGGCTGGAGCGATCCAGCCCGGCCTTTTCCTTGTCGTGCGCTCAGTACAGCCAGATCGCCAGCAGGCCGACGCTGCCCACCACGATCCGCCACAGGGCGAAGGGGGTGAAGCCGTAGTTGGAGACGAAGGCCAGCAGGAAGCGGATCACCAGCAGGCCGGCGACGAAGGCGCTGATGAAGCCGACGGCGATGACCCAGCCGAAGCTGAGGTCGAGGTTCCCGCCGCTCTTGATCAGGTCGTAGGTGAAGGCGCCGACCATGGTCGGGATGGCGAGGAAGAAGGAGAACTCGGCCGCCGCCGGCTTCTCCAGCCGCAGCAGCAGGCCGCCGGCGATGGTCGAGCCCGAACGGGACACGCCGGGCACCAGCGCCAGACACTGGAACAGGCCGATCAGCAGCGAGGTCTTCCAGGTCAGCTGCATGGCGTCGAACTGTTCCGGCTGGGGCGCCCAGCGGTCCAGCGCCATCAGCAGGAAGCCGCCGACGATCAGGCTGATGCAGATGATGGCCGGGGTCTCGAACAGATAGCCCTTGATGAAGTCATACAGGAACGCCCCCGCCAGCAGCGACGGGATGAAGGCGATCAGGACGCTGATGGCGAAATGGCGCGCCTTGGGGTCGGTCGGCAGGCCGATCAGCACCTTCCAGAGACGGCCGAAATACAGCAGCACCAGAGCGAGGATGGCGCCCAGCTGGATCATCACCACGAAGGAGGCCCAGCGTTCGCCGGTCAGGCCCAGCGCCTCGCGCAACAGCAGCAGGTGGCCGGTGGAGGACACCGGAATGAACTCGGTCAGACCCTCGATCAGACCGAGGAGGATCGCCGCAAGCCAGTCAGCCATGGATTTCCCTTACACCCGGAGCGTCGCCTCAGTGCGCGCCCGGCTCCGGACCCACATAGCGCAGCCGCGCCCGGATAGGCGAGCCGTCCAGCGCCTGATCGAGCGCATGAGCCAGCAAACCGGCCAGACGACCGGTCAGCAGCAGGTCCTGGGCGGCGTCGCGCGGCAGCTCCATCCGACGGGCCGAGGCGGCGAGGGCGAGGGCGAAACCGGGCGCGCGACCGGCGGCGGTCTGGCCGTCGCGCAACACGCGGGCCAGGTCGTCGGGCAGGTCGGCGGCGGCCAGCAGGGCGGCGGCGCGAGGATCGGCCCCGCTCCAGTCCGGATCGCCGAAGCCGGCGCGCTGCAGGTCGCGCACGGCCTCGGACGGATGGCGGCGGGCGGTGTTGATCCAGCCCGAGGCGTCCACCGCCTGGGCGACCGTGCGTGAGGCGGCGACCACGCTGAGCCCGGCCAGGGCCGCGGCGGCGGGCGAGGCGCCGGCCCCGGCGACCGCGCGGGTCGCGATGACGGCGGGATCCATGCCGACGTCGGCGGACAGGACCAGCGCCCGGCGGATCAGCTGGGCGTCGCGCTCCGGCGCCTTCCAGAAGCGGGCCAGGCGCTGGTGCAGGAACAGGCGCGGGCCCGGGCCGGCGACGGCGTCCACCGCCTCGTCCAGCACGCGGGCGCATTCGATGCGCAGGGCGTCGGGATCGCGGACGCGGGCGTCGGCGTCCTCATCGGCGCGGCGGGACAGGGCGGCGAACAGGCGGGCGCGGGCCGAGCCGCCGGGGGTGACGCCGACGCGCGGCCGGATCTCGGCGAAGGGATTGGCGGCGCGGGCGCCCCAGAGGGTGCGGGCGGTCTCCTCCAGCGTCGCTGCGCCGGACAGCTGGACCGCATCCAGCCCGCGATAGAAGAGGCGGCCCGAGACGACGATGCTGACCGAAGAAGCGATGTCGGCCTCGCCGCGCGAGGCGGGCCCGGCCTCCACGACGCGGGGCGCTGCGTCCTCCGGCGGGGCGTCGCCGGTCAGGCGGTCGATGTCGCGCACGGCGTACAGACTGCGGCGGGGATCGGCAGGATCGGGCCGGGCGGCGATGCGGCCGCGACTGACGTAGGCGTAGAGGGTCTGGGCCTTGACCCCGAGCCGACTGAGGGCCTCGCCCCGCCCGATCCAGCGTTCGCCGGTCGTGTCCATCCGCTGTCCCTCCGGCTACGCGACGCCCGGAAACCTGTCTCGATTATGGATAATGGCGGTTTTTCGTGACGAACACACTAACGCCGACCGGCACGAAGTCTTGGCAGGGACACGGGATTCCGCGACAAGACCCGACATGACGACCGCTTCGCTCGACGACGTTCACGCCGCGACCCGGGGGATCACCCGCCTGTCGGTGGCGGTGGCGGTGATCCTGATCGTGCTGAAGACCTTCGCCCTGGGCGCCTCGGGGTCGGTGTCGATCCTGGCGTCGCTGGCCGATTCGTCGCTGGACCTGATCGCCTCGCTGGCCACCTTCTTCGCCGTGCGCTGGGCCGCCGCCCCGCCGGACGAAGAGCATCGCTTCGGTCACGGCAAGGGCGAGGCGATGGCCGCGCTGGTGCAGGCCGGACTGGTGTTCGCCTCGGCCGTCTTCATCGGCTGGGAGGCCATCCAGCGCCTGTTCGATCCGCGCCCGGTCAGCTCGGGCTGGGTCGGGGTGACGGTCATCGCCGTCTCCATGGCCCTGACCGGCTGGCTGATCTGGCGCCAGAGCCGGGCGATCAAGCTGAGCGGATCGGTGGCGGTGTCGGCCGACCGCGCCCACTACGCCTCGGACCTGGCGGCCAATGTCGTGGTGCTGATCGGGGTGGCGTCGGGCGCCTGGCTGGCCGCGCCGGGACTGGATGCGGCGGCGGGTCTGGTGGTGTCGGTCTGGCTGTTCTGGGGCGCGATCAGCGTGCTGAAAGGCGCCGCCGACCAGTTGCTGGACCGCGCCGGGTCGGACGCCGACCGGGTGGCGATCACCACCGCGGTGCTGTCGGACCCGCAGATCACCGGCGTGCACCGGCTGCGCACCCGTCAGGCCGGGCCTGTGATGACGATCCAGATGCATGTCGACATGGCCCCGACCCTGACGCTGGCGCAGGCCCACGACATCCTCGAGGCGGCGGAGACGCGGCTGACCGCCCTGTGGCCGCACGCCGACATCATGATCCACCCCGACCCGCGCGCCGCCACGCCTGTGGGCAGGACGAAAAAAGCGCCGGAAACGCCGTCCCCGGACGCGGATAGCTAACGCCCGTTTAACGCGCGCGGGTGCATGGGTTGCCGGATGTCCGTCTCCGTCCTGTTCCACTTCGCCTTTGATCCCGCCTCGCGCGCCGCGCGACTGGCGCTGGGCGAGGCCAAGGTCGCGTTCGAGGAGAATGCGGTGAAGCCGTGGGAGCCGGACTGTCCGGTCGGCGCGCTGAACCCGTCCGGCATGACCCCCGTCCTGCAGACGACGGCCAACAGCCGGGTGCTGACGGTGTGCGAACAGCCGGCCATCCTGGGCTGGCTGGAGGACCGGACGAAGGAGGCCTTCCTGCTGCCGACCGACCCGGCCGAGCGGGCCGAGGTGCGGCGGCTGGTCAACTGGTTCGACCGTCGCTTCACCGACGAGGTGGATGCGGTGCTGCTGCACGAGCGGATGGAGAAGCCCCTGCTGCGGCTGGGGCCGCCCGAGGCGCGGGCGCTGCGGGCCGGGCGCGAGGCGCTGAAACACCATCTGCAGATGCTCGAAGCCCTGCTGGGCGAGCGCGACTGGCTGGCCGGTCGCCGGATGAGCCAGGCCGACATCGTCGCGGCGGCCCATCTGTCGGTGCTGGATTACTTCAGCGAGATCGGCTGGGCCAACTATCCCGGGCTGAAGACCTGGTACATGAAGCTGAAGTCGCGACCGTGCTTCCGGACGCTACTGAGCGACCGGTTCCCGGGCGTGGCGCCGGCGGCGCATTACACCGACCTCGACTTCTGACCCGCGGGCGGAAACGCCCCGGGAATGCTAGAAGCCGTCCGAATGGCCGACCCCAGAGACAAGATCAGAGCCGCCGCCGCGGACCTCGGCTTCGAGGTCTGCCGCTTCGCCTCGGCGTCGGAGCCGTGGAGCGCGGGCGAGCGGCTGGCGCATTTCGTCGAGGCCGGGCGGCATGGCGAGATGGGCTGGATGGAGACGACGCTGGAGCGCCGCGCCCATCCGACCGCCATGTGGGACGGGGCGAAGACGGCCATCGTGCTGGGGTTGAACTACGGGCCGGAGACGGACCCGCTGCCGGAGCTGGCGGACCGGTCGAACGGCTATATCTCGGTCTATGCCCGGGGCGACGACTATCACGAGGTGATCAAGGGGCGGCTGAAGACGCTGGCCGGTCAGGTGGCGGCGAAGACCGGTCAGGACGTGAAGGTGTTCGTCGACACCGCCCCCCTGATGGAGAAGCCGCTGGCGCAGCGGGCCGGGCTGGGCTGGCAGGGCAAGCACACCAATCTGCTGTCGCGGAACCACGGCAACTGGCTGTTCCTGGGGGTGATCCTGAGCGCGGCGGAGTTCGAGCCCGACCCACCGGAGACCGAGCATTGCGGGCGCTGCACCGCCTGTCTGGACGCCTGCCCGACCAAGGCCTTTCCCGCGCCGTTCCAACTGGATGCGCGACGGTGCCTGTCCTACCTGACCATTGAGTTCGCCGGGCCCTGGCCGGAGGAATTCCGCGAGGCGACGGGCAGCCGGATCTACGGCTGCGACGACTGTCTGGCCTCCTGTCCGTGGAACAAGTTCGCGGCGGCGGCGAGCGAAAGCCGGGTGCAGGCGCGCGACAGTCTGGTCTCGCCCCGGCTCGCCGACCTGGCGGCGCTGGACGACCCGTCGTTCCGGGCGCTGTTCACCAGGAGCCCGGTCAAGCGGATCGGGCGCAACCGGTTTGTCCGCAATGTGCTGTACGCCATCGGCAACAGCGCCGACGCCGCCCTGATCCCTTCGGCGGAAGCCCTGCTGGACGACCCGGATCCGGTGGTGCGGGATGCGGCGGCGTGGGCCGTGGGGCGACTGCGCGCCGCCTGAGCCTTGTACTGGAGCGAAATCCGAGCCGAGCTGGACTGCGTCCAACTCGACCGATTTCGCCCTAACCGTTGGCGGTCGCGCGGCCGATGGAGCCGTCGCCCGGGGTGCGGGCCAGATCCAGCAGCTTGAGCCGGAAGACCAGCACGCTGTTGGCCGGGATCTCCGGCGAGGCGCGCTCGCCATAGCCCTTGTCCGCCGGGAGGAAGACGATCCATTCGTCGCCGACCTTCATGTGCTGGACGGCCTCGCTCCAGCCGGGGATCACCGAATCGAGGGTGAAGACGGCGGGCTGGCCCTTTTCGAAGGAGCTGTCGAAGACGGTGCCGTCGATCAGCGAGCCCTCGTAATCGACACGGACCAGATCATTGCCGTCCGGGCTTTCGCCGCCCGGAGGACCGGACCGGACGACCTTGTACTGGATGCCGCCCGGCAGGGTCTGGACGCCCTCTTCCTTGGCATTCTTCTCGAGGAAGGCCTGACCGGCCTGGAGGTTGGCGTCGGCCTCCGCATTGCCCGCCTCGGGGCCACGGTTGCAGGCGGCCAGGGCCGCGATCATCGCCAGCGCCGCGAGGCCCTTAGCCCATCCGGAGTTCATAGCCCGCACCTTCAAGTCCCTGTCTGATTTCCTCGGCGTGCGCCTCGCCGCGGGTCTCGACCATGATGTCGAACTCCGCGCCCTTGGCCGGCACGTCCAGCGCCAGCCGGTTGTGCACGACGTCGATGATGTTGCCGCCCAGCCCGCCGATCACGGCGGCCATGGCCGACAGCATGCCCGGGCGGTCGTCGCCCAGGATGCGATAGACGATCAGGCGCTTTTCGCGAACCATTTCGCGGTTCAGCACCACGGCCAGCATCCGCGCGTCGATGTTGCCGCCGGTCAGCTCGATGCCGACCTTCAGGCCTTTGAACTTGTCGGGATAGGCCAGCATGGCCGCCAGACCGCCGGCGCCCGCGCCCTCGGCCACGGTGCGCTCCATGGTGGCGAGGAAGGCGACGCCCTTTTCGAAGTCGGCCTCCTGACAGACCAGAACCTCGTCGATCAGCCCGTCGGCGATGGCGTAGGGGATGTCGCCCACGGCCTTGATGGCGATGCCCTCGGCGATGGTCTGGCCGCCGCATTTCGGCGTCTCGCCCTGACGACGGGCGTTGAAGGAGGGGTACATGGCCGCCTCGACCCCGACGATGCGGATCGAAGGTTTCAGCGTCTTGGCCGCCAGCGCCGAGCCGGCGATCAGGCCGCCGCCGCCGATGGGGATGATGAGGACGTCGAGATCGGGCGCGTCCTCCATGAACTCCAGCCCGCAGACGCCCTGCCCCGCGACGATGCCCTCGTCATCGAAGGCCGAGACGAAGATGAAGCCTTCCTCGTCGCGCAGGCGGTGGGCCTCCTCGGTCGAGCCGGAGAAGTCGAGACCCTTGATGACGACATTGGCGCCATGCTGGCGCGTGCCGTCGATCTTCACGAAGGGGGTGCCCTCGGGCATGACGATGGTCACCGGCACGCCCAGACGGCCGCCGTGGTAGGCCAGGGCTTGGGCGTGGTTGCCGGCGCTGGCGGCGACGACGCCGCGCTTGCGCTCCTCCGGCGTCAGCTGCAGCAGGCGGTTCAGCGCCCCGCGCTCCTTGAAGGAGCCGGTGAAATGCAGGTTGTCGAACTTGATCCAGA
>JAVHYH010000261.1 GCA_031119155.1 Brevundimonas sp. | reverse complement strand
GGTGAAGCCCATCCGCCCCTTGAGCACGTCGGTCAGCAGAGAGCGGTTGCCGGTGATCTTGACCCCGTTCCAGCTGGAGAAGGAGGCCATGACGGTCAGCACTCCGGCGTCGATCGCCGGGACATAGCCCTGGGCATGGATGGCGATCAGATCGGCCTCGGACAGAGCCGCGTCGCCCTGGTCGACGCCGCCGGTGGTGCCGCCGTCGGCCAGGAAATGCTTGGCGGAGCCGGCGATGTGTTCCGCCGCCAGGGGCCGGCCCTCGACCAGATCCCCCTGCAGGCCGCGGGTCATCGGACCGGCGTAGAGGGTGACGATTTCCGGATGTTCGCCATAGCCTTCGTAGGCGCGCCCCCAGCGGTCATTGCGCGGCACGGCCAGGGTCGGACCGAAGGTCCAGTCCGCCCCCGAGGCGGCGACCTCCTGGGCCGTGGCCGCGCCGATGCGCTCGATCAGGTCCGGGTCGCGCGCGGCGCCCAGGCCGATGTTGTGCGGGAACAGGGTGGCGCCGACGATATTGTTGTGCCCGTGGACGGCGTCGATCCCGAACATCAGCGGGATGGCCGCGCCGGGCCGGTCGGCGGCCGCCTGACGGAAGGCGCGGGACAGCGCCACCCAGTCGGCGAGCGGCGCCCGCTCATTGCCCGCCGGCGCCGAGTTGCCGCCGGCGAGGATGGAGCCGATCGGATAGACGGCCAGGTCGGCCGGGGTGATCGAGCCGATATCGGCCTGGATCAGCTGCCCGACCTTCTCCTCGAGGGTCATGCGCGCCAGAAGGGCGTCGATCCGGGCCTCCGTGGCCGCGTCGGTCAGGGCGGCGGGACTGGCCGCCCGGGGCCAGACGGCGGGGTCGGCGACCGCCGACGGCGCCTCCTGCGCCATGGTGCGCGTCGCCGCGCCGCCGGACAGGACAGCCGCCAGGGCGGCGGCGGTGAGGAGCGTTCGACGGGACGCGGACATGCTGGACCTCAGGCGCGATTCAGAAAAACGGACGGCGTGGGGTTTCACCACGCCGTCCCAGTCAGGAGACTCAGGGGCCGGCGCGTCAGAAATTGGCGCGCAAGCGGATACCGGTGGTGCGCGGCTGGTTGAGGAACAGGACGTTCACCACCTGGTCCGACACCAGCTGCTTTTCGACGACGGTCTCGTCGAACAGGTTGTTGACGTAGCCCTCGATCCGGTAGCGGCCGCTCGACGGCTCCCAGCCGGCGCCGATGTTGACCGTCACATAGCCCTCCTGGCGACCCCAGAAGCCGCCTTCACGCGCGTCGGTGCTGCGCAGGAAGGGGCTGGCCAGGGCGGCGCGCGGATCGACCGTGGCGCCCGCCATGGCGGTCTTGAAGGCGTCATAGGCCGCCGCCTCGGCAGGGTCGGTCGGACGGGCGGTAAACTGGATCACCGGCAGTTCGTTGTAGATGCTCAGGAAGTAGGACGAGCGGTAGTTGGCCAGCAGATGGAAGTCGGCGCGGCCGCCGAACAGTTCCATCGTCTGCTGCAGGTGGGCGTTCAGGTTGACCTTCGAGACATTCGGCAGGTCGTTGCCGCCGATGTCGATATTGAAGTTCGGGGTGCCGTCGCCGTAGTCGGTGCCGCGCGTGTCGGTCAGCAACCCGTTGTCGGCCTGGGCGTCGATGTAGGAGCCGATCAGGTCCAGGCGCAGGCCGAACGGCAGGCTGAAGCGGGTCTCCAGCTCGAAGCCCTTGATGGTCGACTGGGCGACATTGATGTTCTGCTGCGAGAAGCCGGCGCTGGCGCCGCCGGGGCCCGTGCCCAGAGACACCAGGGTCTGGAACACCTGGTCGGCGTAGTCATAGAAGAAGACGTTGGCGTTGACGTCGACCCGGCCGAAGGCGGGGCGGAAGGTGTTCTTGGCGCCCAGTTCATAGAGGGTCACCGATTCCGGCGCGAAGGTCGGCGCGGTCGAGACGCCGTTGATCACGATGGTGTCGTTGAAGCCGCCCGACTTGTGGCCCGTGGAAACCGCCCCGTAGAAGAGGTGGTCCGGCGTCAGGTCGTATTCGAAGCCGACGCGATAGTCGCTGAACGAGTCCTCATAGGATCCGACCTGCTCGCCCGGGGCGGAGATCTGGAAGAAGCTGTGCTGGCCGTTGGCCGGGCAGACCTGGCCGCCGTAGGACGGCTGGGTGTCGGGCCGGTTCACGCAGGTGCCGTTCGGACGCGAGCCGTCGGCGACCCCGGCGATCTGCTCCAGGAAGGTGTCGCGGGCGCCCGGGCTGAAGGCGCCCAGGAAATAGCGGGCGGCGGCCTGGTTGTCGCCCGGAGTCGGCGGCGTATAGCTGTCACGCCCGGTGAAGATGGGCCGGAAGCCCTCGGTGCCCAGGCGGGTGGTGAAGCAGCAGGCGAAGCCTTCAGAGCCCAGGCCCAGAGACCAGTTGCCGCCGACGCCGCGCCGGGACTTGTTCTCCTCGGTGTAGCGGAAGCCGCCCTTGAGCCGAAGCTGGTCGCTCAGCGGATAGGTGATGTCCGCATAGGCCGCGAACGAGTCGGACTGCACGTCCGGGAAGGTGAACTCCGTGCCGGAGTAGAACTGGCCCTTGTCGACCACCGACAGGAAGCCGACCTGCTGGCTTTCCTGGAAATAGAACAGGCCGGTCGACCAGACGGTGCTCGCCCCCGGCGCCGAGGACAGGCGCAGTTCATGGACATCGGACTCCGACAGGGTGAGCCAGTACTGGGTGCCGAAATTGTCGTAGTCGACGTCGCCCGCGCCATAGCCCGGACGGACCACGCCCTCGCTCGCCGCATTGACCTGGTAGTAGTCGACGCTGCGCCGGCTGGCCGTATAGTCCAGCACCGCCGGACCGAAATCATAGGAGGCGTTCAGCGCCAGCCCCCAGTTGTCGTTCTCCACCAGACCCTGCGGGCCGCGGTAGAGCACTTCGCGCAGTTCGAGCTGGTCGGGCGTTCCGCCGCCGACCAGACCGTTGCGGATGTTGGTCGCGGGATAGCCGGTGCCGCGCTCGGATTCGAAATCACCCATGAAGGTCAGGCGGAACCGGTCGTTCGGCTGGTAGAGATAGGTCGCCCGGGCCGAGAACAGCTCCTGCTCGCCCGTCGGGTCCAGGCTCTGGTCGTTGCCGACATTCTCATAGGCGGTGCCGCGATCGACGCCGTAGACCGCCAGGCGCAGCGCCTGGGTGTCGCCGAGCGGGAGATTGACCGCACCCTCGTAGCCGTAGGTGTCCAGGGTTCCGGCCTCCCCCTGGATGAAGCCCTCCCGTGAGCCCAGCCGCGGCATGTTGGGGATGATGTTCAGGGTGCCGGCGACGGCGTTGCGTCCGCGCAGCGTGCCCTGCGGGCCCTTGGCCACCTCGACCCGCGCGAGGTCGAAGAAGAGGCCGCCCAGGCCCCGGGGACGCGGAAGATAGACGCCGTTCAGATGGGTGGCGGCGGAGGGATCGCCGAGCTCGGTGTTGTTCGCCGTGCCCACGCCGCGGATGTAGATCTGGACGTTGCCTTCCTGGTTGGAGATCGACAGGCCGGGGATGGCCGACTGGAGGTCCTCGATCTGGTCGATGCCCACCGCCCGGAGGTCGTCGCCCGTGATCGACTGGGCGACCCCGGCGTAGTTCTGCAGCGACTGCTCGCGGCGCTCGGCGGTCACCACCACCTCTCCGAGCTCCGTGGACTCATCCTGGGGCGCGGGCTGGCCCGCCGGTTGGGGCGCCGGTTGCGGCCCCGCCTCCTGGGCCTGGGCGACGCCGCCCGCAAGCGCGAGTGAGGCGCAGCCGAGCAGCAGCGATCGTTTGAACTGGATCATGATTTCCTCCCCGCGGACCCCGTTTGCCAGGGTTCCTCGTGATGACGCGCCGAGGCCCGCCTGTTTCCCGGAAACACACCTGTGCGGATTTGACAGCGCTGTCAACGCGATTTGACAGCGCTGTCATCGAATGTGTTCAGTCGAGCGGACGGGTCGAGGCGCGGTCCACCAGCACGAAATCCACCCGCTCCGCATGGCCCGGCTTTCCAGCCGAAGACGGCAGAAGCAGGCGCGTGGCGGCCGCGGCCATTTCCGCCACCGGCTGGCGGATGGTGGTGAGGGGCGGCGTGCTGAGCAGGGCGCTGGGGGTGTCATCGAACCCGCAGACGGCCAGCTGGGCGGGCGTCGGGCGCTCGCCCTTCAGGGCGTGCAGGGCATGCAGGAAGCCGACCAGGAAGCAGCTCGACGAACCCAGGCCCGTGCCGCCGGCGATGTCGGCGATGGAGGCCAGCTCCACCCGGTCGTGCAG
>JAVHYH010000260.1 GCA_031119155.1 Brevundimonas sp. | reverse complement strand
TCCTGCTGGGCATCACCAAGGCGTCGCTGCAGACCCGCAGCTTCATCTCGGCGGCGTCGTTCCAGGAGACCACCCGCGTCCTCACCGACGCCTCGGTCAACGGCAAACGCGACACGCTGGAAGGCCTGAAGGAAAACGTCATCGTCGGCCGTCTGATCCCGGCCGGTACGGGCGCCTACCTGCGCAGCCTGCAGAAGATCGCCAACGAGCGTGACGCCGAGCTGACGCAAGCCCGCGAAGACGCGGTCGAGCCGCTGCCGGCCGATCTGGCCCTGGAGCTGGAGAAGTCGGAAGGCTGATCCGGGTCACGGACCTGAACTGAAAGAAGGCGGTCCCGGAAACGGGGCCGCCTTTTTTGTTTCCGGACGCGCGGAGCGCGCCGGGAGGGCGCTATCGCTCGCGACGCGGTCGCTTGCTGCTTGAGCGTGGAGCGGGCTGAGATTTCGACGACGGATTTCCGGAGAATTCGACGACCGGACTCTGCGACGACAGGGATTTCGACGACAGCGCCCGGTTACTCTCGGTCGAAGCCGCCGCCGGGCGTCAGGGGCTGGCCGCCGGCGCGGTCACCGTCTCGGCGGGTGCGGACGTTGCGGGTCGAGTCCGGGCGCAGGGACTGGTCGAGGTGGGCGCCGGCGACCCCGATGCCGAAGTTCGAGCCCGGGCCGTCCTGCGGACCGACCACGCCCGTACCGCCCGCCAGAGGGCGGCGGCGCGCTTCGTACTGCGCCAGGGCGGCGGCGCCTTCGCGGGCGAAACGCGCGTCGCGCTCCGCATTGCCGGTGCCGGAGATCGGCGGGGCGGCGGCGGCGCGTTCCCCGAAGCGGTCGTCGCAGATCCGGCGCTCCTCCGCACTGAGCAGGTCCGGACTGGCGCACCCCGGACCGCGCGTGCGCAGGCCGCGACCGATCCGTCCGCCCATGGTGTCGGGGCGCACCTGCCAGGCGTCGGCGTTCGCCGGCGGGGCCGGAGCGCCGGGGGCGACGGCGCGCGGCGCGGGCGGGGAGGGCGGTTGATCGTCCTCGTCGCGCGGACGGGGCAGGGGCAGCGGCACACCGAGGAAGGTCGGACGCGACTCCGCGGTCGTCGGGGCCGCCTCGGCGGCGGCCGGAGCCGGCTGGGGCCGCGGCCGGGGCGTCTCGTCTTCCAGCAGGGGGCGGGGCTCGATGTCCAGATAGACGGTCGGCGGCGTGTCGGGCAGGCGCGGCGGCTCCACCGTCAGCACGCGCAGGGCCAGTGCGCCCAGGATCAGGACGTGGGCCGCCGCCGAAACGCCGATCAGCGCCGGCTTGCGCCAGCGTCTGTCGATCCGGGGCCATGGCCAGACGCGCCCGCTCATTCGCTCTCCGTGTCAGACCGACAGGTGACGGGGCCAGCGTGGCCGTAATGGGGCCGGTGCGCCTTCATCGGTCGCGCAGCGCGCGCAGGCCCGGATAGGCGCCCTCGCCCCGGGTGTAGTCGCGCCAGGCCTCATTGGCCCGCCGCTGGCGCTCGAAGCCGTCCTCGCGCGCCTGTTCGGACTGGTTCAGCCGACGCGGGCCGGCGTCGACATAGGGATCCGGGCCGTCGGTCGGGGGCGGGCCGACCTGGCACAGGCGGGCCGCGATGCGATCTCCGGGCGGCGGCGGGCAGGGCAGGGCGAGGGTGACGGGACGGCGGCCGTTCCAGGGATCGGCCACCGCCGCCCCGGCGCCGTCCGCACCCGGCGTCGGGCCGACGGGAGACGGCGCGGTCGGGGCGGCGGGCGCTGCGGACGATGGGGCGGTCTCGCGCGGCCGCGGCGGCGCGGGCGGTTGGCGCGAGGCGTCCGGATCGACCGTAGGCCGCAGATGGCCCACCGTCCGCCTCGGCAGGGGCTCGATCAGGTCGAGGGGGACCAGAAAGACCTGTTCGCCCGGCGGCGCCGGCGGCGGCTGCGGGGGCGGCGACAGGGCGATGGGCAGCAGGATGACGGCATGCAGGGTCAGGGCCGCGACGACCACGAGGCCGCGCAATCTCGCCGTGCTGGCTGTCCCCCGGTCCAACCGCGCCCCCGTGCCGACCTCAACCCCGGGTAAGGGAGGGGGCGAGCGTGGCCGTATTGCGGCCCGATCCGGGCCTTGAAGCGTCGCTGTTCTTTCAGATGAGCGCGTCGCCTGTGCCCGGCGCCAAACCCTTGACCTGACGGCCCCGCGCGCGTAGAAGCCGCGCACTTTCGAGAAGGACGTCTCCGGACCTCCGTCGCGATCGTGACAATCGAGCGAACGGGCTGTGCCCGCCGGAACGCCCAAAGCGCGCGTTCCGGCTTTTGCGTTTGTCGCGATCAAGGCTCGGAACCTCACCCGAGGGCGGCCATCCGGTCGTCCGAAAAGAAGGCTCACCGGGGCGCTCCGGCCGAAAGGCACACGCCCCCATCGACTAGAAGAGAACGAGTACTCGATGCCGACTATCAACCAGCTGATCCGCAAGCCGCGCGCCCCCAAGCCGGTCCGTAACAAGGTCCCGGCCCTGAAGGGTTGCCCGCAACGCCGCGGCGTCTGCACCCGCGTCTACACCACGACCCCGAAGAAGCCGAACTCGGCGCTTCGTAAGGTCGCCAAGGTCCGTCTGACCACCGGCATCGAAGCCGTGTGCTACATCCCGGGCGAAGGCCACAACCTGCAGGAGCACTCGGTGGTGCTGATCCGCGGCGGCCGCGTGAAGGACTTGCCCGGCGTTCGCTACCACATCCTGCGCGGCGTGCTCGACACGCAAGGCGTCAAGGACCGCAAGCAGCGCCGTTCGCACTACGGCGCCAAGCGTCCGAAGTAAGCGACCGCTTCATTCCATTCGCCGGTCCGGGCTTTCGAGCTGCGGACCGGCCGTTCGATACCGATTTAGAAGGCCTAGCCCATGTCCCGTCGTCACCGCGCCCAGAAGCGCGAAGTTCTGCCGGATCCCAAGTTCAAGGATCTGACCGTCACCAAGTTCATGAACTACGTCATGTACGAAGGTAAGAAGGCCGTCGCCGAAAACATCGTGTACGGCGCCTTCGACATCCTGGCCGACAAGAAGAAGGACCAGGAGCCCGTCGCGACCTTCCACACCGCGCTGGAAAACGTCGCCCCGGCGGTTGAAGTCCGTTCGCGTCGCGTCGGCGGCGCCACCTACCAGGTGCCGGTCGAAGTCCGTCCGGACCGCCGCAAGGCCCTGGCCATCCGCTGGCTGGTCAACGCCGCCCGCAACCGCGGCGAAAACACCATGACCGAAAAGCTGGCCGCCGAGCTGCTGGACGCTTCGAACAACCGCGGCACCGCCGTGAAGAAGCGCGAAGACACCCACAAGATGGCCGAAGCCAACCGCGCCTTCAGCCACTACCGCTGGTAAGCCTTTCAGGAGCCTCCCTCCTTCCAACGAAGGGTGGGGGTTCCTATTTACGTGACTATCCGGCGCGGGCGGTTTGAGCTAAATCGCCCGCGCTCGCTTATCCGAACATTCCCGAGGCGCTGTAGCGGCGCCGCATCTGACCGCAAGGCACGCTCCTATGCCCCGCACGCATAAAATCGAAGACTACCGCAACTTCGGCATCATGGCGCACATCGACGCCGGCAAGACGACGACGACCGAGCGGATCCTGTATTACACCGGCAAGTCGCATAAGATCGGCGAAGTCCACGACGGCGCCGCGACCATGGACTGGATGGACCAGGAGCAGGAGCGCGGCATCACGATCACGTCGGCCGCGACGACCGCGTTCTGGAACGAAAAGCGCCTGAACATCATCGACACCCCCGGCCACGTGGACTTCACCATCGAAGTCGAACGCTCGCTGCGCGTCCTCGACGGCGCCGTGACCGTGCTGGACGGCAACGCCGGCGTTGAGCCGCAGACCGAAACCGTCTGGCGCCAGGCCGACAAATACTCGGTGCCGCGCATCGTCTTCGTCAACAAGATGGACAAGATCGGCGCCGACTTCGACGCCTCGGTCCAGTCGATCCGCGACCGTCTGGGCGCCAAGGCCGTGCCGATCCAGTTCCCGATCGGCGCCGAGTCGAACCTGAAGGGTCTGGTCGACGTCGTCGAAATGCGTTCGGTGATCTGGGACAACGACGCCCTGGGCGCCAACTTCACCGTCGGTGAAATCCCGGCCGACCTGGTCGACAAGGCCAACGAAGCCCGCCAGTACCTGATCGACAACGCCGTCGAACTCGACGACGAGGCCATGGAAGCCTACCTCGAAGGCAACGAGCCTTCGGTCGAAACCCTGAAGAAGTGCATCCGCAAGGCCGTGCTGACCGGCGCCTTCTA
>JAVHYH010000259.1 GCA_031119155.1 Brevundimonas sp. | reverse complement strand
GATCTGGGCGTTGGCCGAGCAGGCGTCGGCATAGGCCCGGGCCGTCTCCGCCGCGACCGTGACCCGGACGATGTCCAGGGCGGCCTCGGCGGCGGCGGCGTCCGCGCGGGCGGCGCGGATGGTCGACTCGACGCGGCCGAACAGATCGACCTCATACGAGACGTCCAGACCGGCCGTGTAGGTGTCCACGTCGGGCGCGTTCTCGCCGGGAGGCAGGGTGCCCGCCGGCAGGGTCGCGGCCGAGGCGCGGCTGTTGGTGTAGTCCGCCTGGGTCGTGGTCGAGGGGAAGCGACCGACGCGCGCCTCGCCCAGCGCCGCGCGGACGCGACGCAGGTTGGCGGCGGCGGCCTCGAGCTCGTTGTTCTCGGTCAGCGCCTGCTGGACCAGACCGTCGAGGGTCGGGTCGTTGTACAGGCGCCACCAGTCATCGCGAGCCGAAGAGGTCGAGACCGCCGGTGAGGCGGTCCCGATGAAGGCGCCCGACGCTGAGGGGGGAAGGGTAGCGTCAGGCGCCTTCGGCCCGACCGCGCACGAGGCCAGCAGGAGGCTAGCTCCGGCGGTTGCGGTCAGGAACCGGAGAGAGGGTTGGATGGTCATCAGGCGTCTCCCGAGCGGGCCGTGGCGGGGTCCGCGTCGTGCGGCGGCAGGCCGCCGGTGGTGGGGATTTCACGCTCCTTCTTCGGCGCGCCCGGCAGCTTGGAGGCCACCCAGCGCATGACGACGTAGAAGACCGGCGTGAAGATCAGGCCGAAGAAGGTCACGCCCAGCATGCCGGAGAAGACGGCGGTGCCCAGCGATTGACGCATCTCCGCGCCCGGACCCGAGGCCAGCATCAGCGGCACGACGCCGAAGATGAAGGCGAACGAGGTCATCAGGATCGGGCGCAGACGGGTCTGGGCGGCGCGCACGGCGGCGTCCCAGCGGCTGAGCCCCTCATCCTCGGCCTGTTTGGCGAACTCCACGATCAGAATGGCGTTCTTGGCCGCCAGGGCGATCAGAACCACCAGACCGATCTGGACCAGGATGTTGTTGTCCAGACCGCGCAGGTTGACCCCGAGCATGGCCGCCAGAATGCACATCGGAACGATGAGCACGACCGCCAGCGGAAGCGTGAACGCCTCATACTGGGCCGCCAGCACCAGGAAGACGAAGACCACGGCCATGACGAAGATCATGGTCGCTCCGCCCGACGCCTGCTTCTCCTGCAGGGCCAGACCGGTCCACTCGTACGAGAAGCCCGGGGGCAGGGTGGCCTCGGCCAGTTTCTCCATCTCGGTGATGGCCTGACCGGACGACACGCCCGCCGCCGCCTGACCCTGCAGCTCAGCCGCCGGGAACAGGTTATAGCGAACGATCCGCGCCGGACCGGAGTCCTCGCGCAGGTTGGCCACCGAGCCGATCGGCACCATGGCGCCGCTGGCGGAACGGGTCTTCAGGTTGGCGATGTCCGCGATGTCGTCGCGCGACGTCGGCTCCGCCTGCGCCGTCACCCGGAAGGTGCGGCCCAGATAGTTGAAGTCGTTGACGTAGGACGACCCCAGATAGACGCCCAGGGTGTCGAACACCGACGAGGGCTGGACGCCCATCATCAGCGCCTTGTCACGGTCGACGTCGGCGGCGATGCGCGGCGAACCGGTGTTGTAGGTCGAGAAGACCTGCTGCACCTGCTCCGGCATCTGGGCGGCGGCGCCCATCATGGCGAAGGTCGAGCCTTCCAGCGCGCGATAGCCCGCGCCGGAGGTGTCCTGCACCATCATCTGGAAGCCGTTGCCATTGCCCAGACCCTGAACCGCGGGCGGGGCGATGACGAAGATCTGCGCGTCCTCGATGCCCATGGTGGCGCCGGTGATCGCGCCGGCCAGGGCGGCGGCGCCCTGTTCGGCCGTCTTGCGTTCGTCGAAGGCGTTCAGGCGGACGAAGATGGTCGCCGCGTTGGAGCCGAACGAGAAGCTGGTGCCGTCCAGACCGGCGAAGGCGACCATGCCCTCGACGCCCTCGGTCGACTTGATGATGTCCGAGGCGCGCTTCATCACGGCTTCGGTGCGTTCGAGCGAGGAGCCCGGCGGCAGTTGCACGACGCCGATCAGGAAGCCCTGGTCCTGCTCCGGGATGAAGCCGGACGGGGTGTCCATCAGGCGCCAGCCGGTCAGGCCCAGCAGGCCGACATAGATGACCAGCACGATGCCGACGGTGCGGACGAGGCGGGCCGTCAGGCGACCGTACTTGTCCGACAGCCAGTCGAAGCCTTCGTTGAACTTGCGTCCGGCATAGCCGCCGTAATAGGCGGCGCTGCCCAGCAGGCCCGGCTTGCGCTTGTGGTCATGCTCCTTGTGCGGCTTCAGCAGCAGCGCGGCCATGGCCGGCGACAGCGTCAGCGACACCAGCAGCGACACGACCGAGGCCGTGGTGATGACGATGGCGAACTCGCGGTAGAAGATGCCCGGGATGCCCGGCACGAACATGGTCGGCACGAACACCGAGACCAGCACCAGACCGATCGAGATCAGCGCGCCCGACACTTCCTGCATGGAGCGGTAGGCGGCTTCCTTGGGCGTCAGGCCCTCGCGGATGTAGCGCTCCACGTTCTCGACCACGACGATGGCGTCATCGACGACGATGCCGACCGCGAGGACGAGGGCGAACAGGCTCAGCGAGTTGATCGAATAGCCCAGCAGCATCTGGACGGCGAAGGTCGCCACCAGCGCCACGGGGATGGCCACGATCGGGATGATGGCCGCGCGCCAGGTCTGCAGGAAGACCAGCACGACCAGCACGACCAGGATGACGGCTTCGAACAGGGTGTGCTGCACGGACTCGACCGAGGCCGCGACGAACTCCGTCGGGTTGTAAGCGACGGAGATGTCCATGCCTTGCGGCAGTTCGGCCTTGAAGGCCTCGACCTCGGCCATGACGCGGTCAGCGGTGCCCAGCGCGTTGGCGCCGGGCTGCTGGACGATGGCGATGCCGACGCCCTGCTGGCCGTCGAAGAAGCCCTTGATGCCGTAGTCCTGTGCGCCGAGCTCGACGCGGGCGACGTCGCGGACGCGGGTCACGCGGCCTTCGGCGTCGGTCTTGATGACGATGTTCGAGAACTCGTCCGGGCTCGACAGGCGACCCTGCACCTGCACCGGCAGCTGGAAGGCCGCGGCGTTGGTGGCGAAGGGCGGCTGGCCGATGGAGCCGGCGGCGGCCTGGACGTTCTGGGCCTGCAGGGCGGCGACGATGTCCGGTCCGGTCAGGTCGCGCGCGGCGGCCTTGGCCGGGTCGATCCAGACCCGCATGGAGTAGTTGCCGCCACCGAAGATGGAGACGTTGCCGACCCCTTCGATCCGCAGCAGGCGGTCCCGCAGCGTCGAGTTGGCGTAGTTGCCGACGTAGTCGTTATCCAGCGATCCGTTGGGCGAAGTGAGCCCCAGGATCATCAGGAAGCCCGACTCCTGCTTGTTCACGGTCACGCCGATCTGGCGCACCTGGGCAGGCAGTTTCGGCTCCGCCAGGGCCACGCGATTCTGGACCAGAACCTGCGCCGCATCCAGGTCGGTGCCGGGCTGGAAGGTCACGGTGATCGCCACCGTCCCGTCCGATGTGGACGAGGACGACAGGTACAGCATGCCCTCCACCCCGTTCACCTCCTGCTCGATCGGGGCGGAGACGGTCTCCGCCACGGTCTCTGCCGAGGCGCCCGGATAGGCGGTGTTGACGGTGATGGTGGGCGGCGCGATCTCCGGATACTGCGACAGCGGCAGCAGCGGGTACGCGAACACCCCGATCAGGGTGATGAACACCGAGATCACGGCCGCGAAGATCGGCCTGTCGATGAAGAAGCGTGAGATGTTCATTGTCGGATCAGTCGCCCGAAACGCTGGCGGTGAACGTCGCAGTCGAGGCCGGGGCGGGCGTGGTCACAGGCGCGGTCGCCTGTTGGGCCACCGGCTCGATGCGGCCGTTGCGGGCCTGCACCTTCACGCCCGGCTGCTGCACGCGTTGCAGGCCGCTGATGATGACACGGTCGTTGGCTTGCAGGCCGCCGCGGATGACCCGCAGGCCGTCGACCAGCGGACCCATCTGCACGGCGCGCGGGGTCACCGAACCGTCGGCGGCCACGACATAGACGACGCGGCGGGCCTGATCGGTGGCGACGGCGGCGTCCGGCACCAGCATGGCCTGGTACGAACCGGCGCCGGCCAGACGGGCCTGACCGAACATGCCCGGCTTCAGGAAGCCGTCGGCATTCGGGATCAGGGCGCGCAGGCGGATGACGCCCGAGGCGGTGTCCACGGC
>JAVHYH010000258.1 GCA_031119155.1 Brevundimonas sp. | reverse complement strand
GGACAGGCCGCCGAAGTCGGACAGCTCCTCATAGCCCAGGGTGGCGTTGACCGAGAGGTCGCCGAGGGCCTCCAGCGTGCCGTTGCGGCGGCTGGCGATGGGGAAGTTGAAGGTGCCCTGGCCGTTGAAGCGATCGCGCGACTGCGAGCGGTCGATGGTCTCCAGCACATCGTCGGCGTTCAGCCGGGTGCTGGTCGAGTCCAGCGAGCGGGTGTCTGCGCCGAATTTGAAGGTCGAGGAGATGCTGCCGGCGGGAAGCTCGTACAGGTCGCCGTTCAGCACGACCTCGGCGCTCAGCTGCTGCGAGACCGAGTTGGCGGTGTCGTTCGGCGTGCGGGTGAAGTCGCCGGGGCCCAGCGCCCCGAACGGGTTGGCGGTGGGGTCGTTGGCGGCGAGGCGGGCGTTGAAGGCGGCAGCGCTGTAGCCGCGGCCGGTGACGGTGTCGGTCTCGGTCCGCTCGTAGCTGCCGGTCGCGGTCCAGCGCCAGTCCTCGCCCAGATAGCCGTCGGCGACCACGGCCAGCTTTCCGTTCAGGCCTTCGGTCTCGCGCACCAGCGAGCCGGCGTCGTCGATATAGCGCTGAACCCGGACGTCGTTGTCGAACGGCGACAGGTCGTTGCTGGTCGGGAGGTTGAGGGTGAGGCCGGGCAGGCCGTTGAAGCTGCGGCTGGAGGTGTCTTCCAGGCTGCCGCTGACGGTCAGCTGGGTGGTGCTGTTCAGGTCCCGCTTCATCGTGCCGCGCACGGTGGCGCGTTCGCTCTCGGACAGCAGGGTGCGGTAGGCGCCGAGGTCGCCGGTGCGTCCGCCGCCGGCGGCTCCGGCCAGGAAGTCGGCGAGGGTCGGGGTGGTGGTCCCGCCGGGCACCGGGGTGATCGCCGTGCCGAGCGTCGGATCGATCACCGTGCAGGTCGCCGGATTGTCGAAGCAGGCGGCGGTGTAGTCGGTGCTGGTGACGTTGCCGATCAGGTCGTAGGGCGTCGAGCCGCCGTCGCGGGTCAGGTTGCGCTCGGACTCGAACAGCGGGCTGGAACGCTCGAACTCGGCGTCCATCGACCAGCGGTTCGCGCCGCTGATGTGCAGGACATTGCCTTCGATCTCGGTGGTGGTGCGTCCGCCCTGGGTGGGGGCGCGACCGGTCAGCTCGCCCGTATAGGAGCTGAAATTGGCCTTCAGCACGAAGTTCACGACCCGTTGCTCGGCGCGGTAGCCGAACTGCAGGGCGACCTGCTCGGGCAGGATTTCGGTGCGCTCGATGGCCTCGGTCGGGATGCCCTGGATTTCCTGGAAGCCCGAGATGCGGCGGCCGTTGACCAGGAAGACCGGCTGCAGGTCCGTGCGGCCGCTGGAGCTGCGGGTCAGCGGCTCCAGATAGGTCATCAGTTCGGCGATGTTCGACGCGCCGTAGGCCTGGATCTGGCTGGCGTCGAGCGTGACGTCGGCGGGGATGTCGGTGTCGACGCTGCCGCGGGGGCGGGCGGCGCTGACGGTGACGGCATCCAGTTCATAGGCGTCGTCATCCGCCGGCGCGGTGGCCGGCGCAGGCTGCTGCTGCGGGGGCGTTTGCGGCGGGGTCGGCGCGGTCTGGATCACGCCGGCCATGAGGCCGGAAAGCGCGGTGGTGACGAGCAGCATGCGAAGAGCCTCGGGGGAGGAGAGTAAAGACAGAACAGCAAACGTGCGGCGCGCCTGTTTCCGTCGCGTTTCAGCGATGAAACCAAAAGTTGCCGGTCAGTCGTGGTCCCTGTCTTTGGTCGGCGCGCGCTTCGAGGCCAATGAACTTTCGTTCAGACTTGGGACTTCCCCGGGGCGTTGCCGATCTGCCGCATCCCCGAGAGGCTCAGCCGGCCTCGCGCAGGGCGCCTTCCAGCCCCTGCTCGCGCACCTTGCGGTAGAGGGTCGAGCGACCGATGCCGAGGCGACGGGCGATCTCTGACATGTGGCCGGCATAGACCTCGATGGCGTGCTGGATCAGGTCGCGCTCGATCTCTTCCAGCGTCCGCAGATGGCCGCGATCGTCGAGGATGCGGATCGGGGTGTCCGGCAGGGGCGGCAGATCGATGTTGGAGAGGTGGGACTGGGCGTCCGCGGAGAACCCCGTCTCGCCGCTGTCGCGTCGATCCACCTCCCCCAGCGGGGAGGAATAGACGCCGGAGATGGCGGGGAAGTCGTGCGGCTGCAGGAAGGGCGCGTCGGCCAGGATGATGGCGCGATAGACGGCGTTCTCGAGCTGGCGAACGTTGCCGGGCCAGTCGAAGGCGGCCAGCAGGGCCGAGGTCTCGGGCGAGACGCCGGCGATGCGCTTGCCTTCCTCCACGTTGAAGCGGCCGATGAAGTGATCCAGCAGGGCCGGGATGTCCTCGCGGCGCTCACGCAGGGCCGGGGCCTCGATGGGGAAGACGTTCAGGCGGTAGAACAGGTCCTCGCGGAAACGGCCGTCGCGCACCTGTTCGGCCAGATCGCGGTTGGTGGCCGAGACGATGCGGACGTCGACCTTGACCGAACGCTTGGAGCCGACCGGGTCGATCTCGCCCTCCTGCAGGGCGCGCAGCAGCTTGACCTGCATGTCCAGTGGCAGTTCGCCGATCTCGTCGAGGAACAGGGTGCCGCCCGACGCCTCGGCGAACTTGCCCAGATGCTTGTCGGTGGCGCCGGTGAAGCTGCCCTTCTCGTGGCCGAACAGGATCGACTCGACGAGGTTGGCGGGCAGGGCGCCGCAGTTCACGGCCACGAAGGGCTTGCCCGAACGGTCCGATGCGCCGTGCAGGGCGCGGGCGATGACTTCCTTGCCGACGCCGCTTTCGCCGGTGATCAGCACCGGAATGCCGGACTTGGCGGCGCGGACGCCCAGGGCCTTGACCATGCGCATGGCCGGGCTGGAGCCGACCAGGTCGTCGAACGAGGTGCGCCCGCCGACATGCTTGCGCAGGCGGCCGACCTCGGCCGTCAGCTGGGTCAGGTTGAGCGCGTTGCGCACGCCGACCAGAAGGCGTTCCGCCGACACCGGCTTGACGAAGAAGTCCTGGGCCCCGGCCTGCATGGCCTTGACCACGGTCTCGATGCCGCCGTTGGCCGTCAGGACGATGACCGGCACCGGCACGCCCGCCGTGCGGATCTCCGCCAGCGTCTCCAGCCCCGAAAGGCCCGGCATGACCAGGTCCAGCAGCACCACGTCCGCGCCGCCGCCCTTGGTCAGGCGATCGATGGCCTCGCCGCCGCTTTCGGCGTGGACGACGGCGTAGCCTTCGCGGTCGAGCACCGCCTGGATCAGGCGGCGTTGCGTGGGATCATCGTCGACGACCAGGACGGTCTTGGCCATTGGATACACACCCTAAAACATCACCGTAACGACCGTCCTCGTTGATCGGGGTCGGCTCGCTTCGATCGCACCCTAGATCAAAGGGGGTGAAGATGGGGTTTCGGAGAACTGAGTCAGGGGTTAACGACCACAGGAGGACGGCAGTCGATGCGGATCTGGCGGGACGCCGTGGTCTCGCCCAGGTTCAGGTCCGGCCAGGGGGCGGCGACCGGCGCCACGTCCGGCGACTTGATCAGCTCACGATGGTCGGAATTTTTGGGCCCGGCGCAGACGTCGGCCCGGTAATCCGCCTCAGGCCGCCAGCCCTCGGCGCCCAGCGCGAACAGGGTGATCTGGAACCGCGTGGCCAGCAGGATTTCGTCGCGTCCGTCGCCGTTCATGTCGCGCAGCACGGCCACGCAGTCCTCGGTTCCGCTGCAGGCGAAACGCGGGTCGCCGCTGGCGACGGGGGCGTCGAAACCTGCAGGCAGGACGGCGCCCTTGGGCCAGGCGGCGATCCGGGGTTGGCTCGGCGGGGTGGCGCGTTCGTCGTCATAGCGCGACGCGGACGCCTGCGCCCGTTTGGCGCGAGCGGCGATGTCGGCGTCCTTGGAGCGGGCGAGGTCCGCGAGCGCGCCCTGGCCGGTCCGGCCCGCGTTCCACCTCAGGAAGCCGTAGTCGAACTCGGCCGCGCTGACGGCGCCGCGCTTCAGTCGGGCGACCTGATCGGCGACCGACAGGCGGGCGGGATCCAGCAGGGGGCTGAACAGGGCCAGGATGACGCCGACCGTCAGGACGGCGGCGGCGACGTTGGTGCGCTCCAGCGGCTTCATCCACGCAGTCTTCTTCCAGAAGGGCGACAGCGCCGCCCAGCCATAGCCGACCGCGTAGACCGCCCCGACCGCGGCGCAGGCCGCGGCGATGATCCGGTCCGGCGTCAGGCCGTGCTGGCCGATGCGAAGGCTCAGGCCCCAGACGGCGATCAGGATCAACGGCGTCAGCAGGAC
>JAVHYH010000257.1 GCA_031119155.1 Brevundimonas sp. | reverse complement strand
CTGCCGCCGGACATCCCTATCCCGTCGATCGCCGAGGTCCAGCGCGCCCTCTATGACGCGGCCAAGATCGTCTCGGGCGCCCCGGGCGAAGAAGTGAAGCGCCGTCTGCGCACGGGCACCGTCGTCACCACCGACGACCGGAACTGGGAGCTGCGCTATTCCAAATCGGCCCTGCGCTTCAACCAGAGCCGCGCCGTCGCCATCGACATGGAAAGCGCCACCATCGCGGCCCAGGGCTATCGCTTCCGCGTGCCCTACGGGACCCTGCTCTGTGTCTCGGACAAGCCGCTGCACGGCGAGATCAAGCTGCCGGGTCAGGCCAACCGCTTCTATGAGGGGTCGATCTCCGAACACCTCCAGATCGGCATCCAGGCCGTCGACCTGCTGCGCGCCGAGGGCAACCGCCTGCACAGCCGCAAGCTGCGCGCCTTCGACGAGCCGCCGTTCCGGTAAAAAGGTCTCCCTCCCCTCATGGGGAGGGTGGCCGAGCGAAGCGAGGACGGGTGGGGAGCGGCCGCACACTCCCCCGCCCTGTCGTCGCGGACGCGCCGACATCCCTCCCCACAAGGGGGAGGGAGAGGGTTCATTTCCTCAGCCGTTCCGCGTTGGCGATCGCCGCCGCGTGGATCGGCTGCAGGGCGTCGGTCTGCAGCTTCAGCATCGCCGCGCCCATGGCCCAGCCCTGCTCCAGCGAGCGGCTCCAGGCGCTGGCGGCCCAGGCGCCCTGGGCGGCCAGCATCTCGGCGGGGGTTTCGGAGCGCATCACCGCATCCAGCGCCCGGCTGGCGGTCGCCGTCTCGCGCGCCGCGACCGTCTGCGCCGTCTGGGCCAGCACCGCGGCGCCGTTCAGCCCGATCCGCGCCGACTTCGACAGGGCATCCAGCTTCTCGGAGCCCATCAGGGTCAGTTCCGCCATGTCGGCCTTGGCCGGATCGGCGATGGCCTCGGCCATGATGGTCAGCCGCCGGGCGATGACATCGCCCGAGGCTTCCAGCAGTTCCTGTCCGGCGCGGGCGGCCCGCGCGGCCTCGTCGATAGGGCTCATGGTCTGACGGTGCGCCTCGCGCGGCCTTACGGCAAGACTTCCGACGAGAAGTCCGCCACGTCCTTCAGCAGGGCGGGCACCGCCGCGTCGATGATCGTCTGGCCATGCTCCGGGCTGGCCAGCATCGGATCGGAGCCGATCCGCCCGTCCGGGAAGCGGGCGCGATAGTCCAGCGCATCACGGATCGGCCCGTTCGGCGCGATCTTCGGCGAATAGTCCGCGGTCTTGATCCGGTCCGGATAGGCCGCCTGCGTCACCGCGATCTCGGACGGCGTCGCATGCATGCCGTGGCCCACCGGGAACAGGCGATTGCACAGGCTGTTCACGCCCGGCAGATCCCACCAGTTGCGCAGCTTCAGCACGAACGGCGGGCGCTCCTCGGCGAAGCTCCACTCGGCATAGATCTCGGCGAAGGTCGCCTCGATGGTGGCGACGTTGCCGCCGTGGCCGTTCAGGAAATAGATCCGCTCGAAGCCGTGCCGCTGCAGCGACATCACCCAGTCGGTGATCGCCGCCATGAAGGTCGAGGGGCGCAGGGAGATGGTGCCCGCGAAGGCCAGATGGTGCTGGGCCATGCCGATGTTGAAGGTCGGGGCGACCACCAGCTGCTCATCCGACTGCTCGGCGGCGTGGGCGATGATCTCCGGACACAGCCAGTCGGTGCCCAGCAGGCCGGTCGGCCCGTGCTGCTCGTTCGAGCCGATCGGCACGACCACCGTCTTCACGGTCTTCAGCCGCGCATCGATCTCGGGCCAGGAGGACAGGTGCATCAGCATAAGAAAGGCTCCTCGGAACGTCCGGCCTCAACTAGCGCCCCGCGCGGCAGGCCACAAAGGGAAAGCGTTCAGGCCGAAGGACCGAACGCCCGGATGAACCGCCGCGCCGTCTCCCGCGCCCGCGCCTCTCGGTCGAAGGGCGGATGCGGCACGCCCAGCATGGTGCGCAGGTGGCCGTGGCCCAACGTCATGCCGGCGAACATCTCCGCCGCCGCCTGCGGATCGGGGATGACCAGCAGCCCCTTGGCGTCCTGCTCGGCCAGCCAGGCGGACAGGCGCCGCAAGCCCTCGGCGGGACCGGCGTCATAGATGGCCTTCGCCAGATCCGGCGCGTGCGGCGACATCAGCGCCACGCCCCGCATCGAGGTCCGGCTTTCGTCGCCGCAGATCTTGTCCAGCAGGGCCGAGGCCATGGCCGTCAGCACCGGCTCGGGATCGCCGCCGGACCGCAGCGGCGCGCTGATCGCGTCCGACCGCCGCGTCGCCAGCGCCCGGCCGATCTCCAGCTTGGACGGGAAGCGGTTGTACAGGGTCTGGCGCGACACCCCGGCCGTGCGGGCGATGGCCTCCATCGACACGGAGACGCCCTTCTCGGCGAAAAGCACCAGGGCCGCGTCGAGGATGGCCTCGGTCTTGGTCTCGTCGACCTGTCCGGCGATCCGGGGCATCAGTGGGCGTCCGAGGCGACGGGCGGCGCGCCCGGCTGTTGCTTCACCGGCTGGGCCAGCAGGGTGACGAAGGCGGCGGCCGCGCAGCCGATGGCCAGCATGGCGAAGGCGTCGCCGAACGCCAGCGTCGTCGCCTGTTTCTGCAGCATTCCGTACACCGCCTTCATTGCCGACCCTTCCGGATCAATGGAGCCCGCGAACCGCTCCTGCATCGCCGCCAGCATCCCCTGCATACCTGCATTGGTGTTCTGAATGCCCTGCGTCAGTTCGCTCATGTGCAGGGCGGTGTTGGTGGTCAGCGAGGTGTTCAGCAGGGCCAGCCCCACGGCGCCGCCGACGTTCCGGAACAGGTTCACCAGCCCCGAGGCGTTCTTGATCATGTGCGGCGGCAAGGTGGCCATGGTCACCTGCTGCGAGGCGATCATGGCGATCATCACGCCGACGCCGCGCAGGGCTTGCACCCCGGCGAACTCCCAGAAGCCCCATTGATCCGTCACCGCATGGGCGTCCCACATGCCCCAGGCGCACATCATGAAGCCGCCGAACATCAGGATGCGCGCATCGACCAGCCGCACCAGTCGCCCGGCGAACGGCCCGGTGGCGAACATGGCCAGACCCGAGACGACCATCGTCGTCCCGACCTCGGCCGCCGAATAGCCCCGCACCCGTCCCAGGAACAGCGGCAGCAGGAAGGTGCCGCCGAACAGGGCCAGACCCACGGTGAAGGTCATGATGACCCCCACCAGGAAGTTGCGATTGGCGAAGGCCCGCAGCTCCACGATCGGGTTGTAGTAGGTCAGGGTCCGCCAGATGAAGATCGGTCCGGTCACCGCCGTCACCACGGCCAGCAGCAGGATGTGGTCATCGGCGAACCAGTCGTTCTTGGCGCCCTCCTCCAGCACGAACTGCAGGCTCATCAGGAAGGTCGCCATCAGGGCCAGACCCAGCCAGTCGAACCCCCTGGACAGGGACGGATCGCCCTTGTCGAAATTGGCGTAGCGGCTGACCAGAAACAGAACCAGCAGTCCCGGCGGCACATTGATGAAGAACAGCCAACGCCAGCTCAGCTGCTCGGTCAGGTGACCGCCCAGCGTCGGGCCCACGGTCGGCGCCAGCGTCACGATCAGCCCCATGATCACGCTGGCCGTCACCCGCTGCGCGGGCGGGAAGGCGGTGAAGGCCACGGCGAAGACGGTCGGGATCATCGCCCCGCCGACAAAGCCCTGCACGGCGCGGAAGAAGATCATCTGCTCGACCGATCCGGACAGGCCGACGGCGACGCTCATCAGGATGAAGCCGGTGCAGGACAGCAGGAACACCCTCTGCGTCCCCCACAGCCGCGACAGATATCCCGACAGGGGGATCATCACGACCTCGGGGATCAGATAGGCGGTCTGGATCCAGCTGATCTCATCGGCCGAGGCGCCCACCCCCGCCTGGATCTGCGGCAAGGACGAGGCGACGATCTGGATGTCGAGAATAGCCATGAACTGGCCGATCACCATCCCGGCGAAGCCGAGCAGGAGGATCGTCCAGTTGACCTTCGGCTCCGCGGACGCGGGCGCCGAGGCCGGGGTGACGGACTGGGACGTCATGGTTCAACCTTCCCCGTTCGGGGCGGACATCAGCGCGCGGCGGTCTGGACCGGGGCGGCGGCGGATTCGGCGAAGGTCTGGCCGCCCTCGCTCTTCAGATCGACCTTCACCTCGACCGACAGGCCGGGACGCAGGACCGCGCCCTCGCGGCGATCGACGCGGATGCGGACCGGGACACGCTGGGTGATCTTGGTGAAGTTGCCGGTGGCGTTCTCGACCGGGATCAGGGCGAA
>JAVHYH010000256.1 GCA_031119155.1 Brevundimonas sp. | reverse complement strand
CTGGCCGCGGGCGAGCCGCCGACCACCAAGGGCTACACGCCCACCGTCTTCACCGAACTGCCGAAACTGCTGGAGCGCGCCGGCCCCGGCCCCGTCCGGCCCGACGGCACCACCGCCGGTCCGATCACCGCCCTGTTCACCGTGCTGGTGGACGGCGGCGACCATGACGAGCCGATCGCCGACGCCGTGCGCGGTATTCTGGACGGCCACATCGTCATGGACCGCAAGATCGCCGAACGCGGCCGCTTCCCGGCCATTGATGTGCTGAAGTCCGTCAGCCGGACCATGCCGGGCTGCCAGACACCGCCCGAGCGCGAACTGAACAAGCGCGCCCGCCAGTCCCTGTCGGCCTATGCGAACATGGAGGAGCTGATCAAGATCGGCGCCTACCGTTCGGGCGCCGACCCCATCGTTGACCGCGCCATCGCGCTAAACCCCGCCCTCGAAGGGTTTCTGGGTCAGGACAAGGACGATCACACGTCTCTTTCCGATTCATTTACCCGACTGGAGGCAATTCTGAACCAAGGCATGATCAGCCAGTGACCGGAGTGAACCAATGACCGCCTGGGCCCAATCGCTGATCCGCATCTCGAACTACGAGGTCGAGACGCTGCAGAAGCGCCTCGCCGAGATCACCGCCCGCCGCGCCTCCGCCGAAATGCGCCTCGCCGTCCTCGACGCCGAGGCCGAGGTCGAGCAGGAGCGCGCCCGTCAGGACGCCGAGGCCGGCATGATGCTGCAGGCCTATCTGAACGGCTGGAAACTGCGCAAGACCGCCGCCGAGACCGACGTCGCCGAGATCGACGCCGAGGAAGTGGGCGCCCGCGACGCCCTCACCGGCGCCTTCGAGGAGTTGAAGAAGTTCGAGCATGTGGCCGAGACCACCCGCCTGAACGCCATGATCGCCGCCGGCAAGCGCGAGACCGCCGCCTTCGACGAAATGGGCCTGCGCCGGCGTGCCGGATAAGCTGTCCCGCCGGACCCTTCTGGGGTCCACGCTCGGCTCGGCGGTCGCCCTGACCGCCTGCGACCGCTTTGCCGCCGCGAAGCCCGCGCCCGGCCCGCTCGCCGCACCGCTCAAGGACATCGTGCCCGCGCCCTTCGGCACGATCGGCATGACCTGGCAGCTGGATCAGCAGGACTGGATCGAGCAGGTCCGTCGCCACTGCGGCCAGATGACTCCCGAGTGGGAGCAGAAGATGGAGCGGACCCTCGGGGCCGGCTTCGCCTATGACTTCAGCGCCTCCGACCGCGTCGTGTCCTTCGCGGGCGACAACGGCCTGCGCGTCCATGGCCACACCCTGATCTGGTATTCGCAGGGCGGCGAGGTCTTCGACGACGCGACCGTCTCCCGCCCCCGCTTCGCCGCCGAGTACGAACGCTACATCCGCGCCTTCGCCGGTCGCTATCGCGGCCAGATGGCCGGCTGGGATGTGGTCAACGAGCCCGTCTCCGAAGACGGAACCGGCCTGCGCGAGTGCCACTGGAGCCGCGCGCTGGGCATGGACGGCTACATGGTCCGCGCCTTCCAGATCGCCAAGGAAGCCGACCCGGACGCCGTCCTGTTCCTCAACGAATACAATCTCGAGAACATCCCGCAGAAGGGCGTGACCTTCCTCAAGCTGGTCGAGCGCCTGCTGAAACTCGGCGCGCCCATCGAGGGCATCGGGACGCAGTCCCACCTCAGCATCGAGATCCCCGACGGCAACATCCGCAACTTCTTCCGCGACGCCGCCTCGCTGGGCCTGCCGATCCATGTGTCGGAGCTGGACTTCTCCCTGTTCCGCGACGGCGGCCGCATGCCGGACCTGCGCTCCCTAAAGGAAAAGCGCGCCCAGCAGGTCGCCCGCGTCGGCGAACTGGCCGAAGCCTTCCACGCCCTGCCCGAACGCCAGCGCTACGCCTTTACCACCTGGGGCCTGCGTGACAACGACAGCTGGCTGACCCGTGAGGAAGGCCGCAACCGCCCCGACGACAGCCCCGTCCTTCTGGACCGCGAAGGGCGTGGCAACCCGGCCTATCAGGCGGTAGTCGACGCCTTCACAGGCCGCGCCGGAAGCTAGACCTCGGCCACTGCAATCCCAGCCGCCGTCAGATCAGCCACCAGTCCCGCCACCGCCGCCTCGACCTTCGCCGCATCCCGGCCCCGGACCACCAGATTGGTCCCGATCTCCCCGACCGAGCCATGACCGAACGGGTAGCTGCCGAAGCTGACCTCCCGCTCGGCCTTCGCCGCCGCCGTCAGGATGTCGGCCACCGCGCCTTCGCCCACACCGCTGACCCGCACCGTCCGCGACAGCACCACCGCCCCGGTCCTCAGGCGCGGCGCTACGTCTTCCAGCATGGCGGTCATGATCTTCGGCACGCCGGCCATCACGAACACATTGCCGATCTGGAACCCCGGCGCGTCCGTCACCGGATTGGCGATCAGCGTCCCGCCCTCCGGCACGCGCGCCATCCGCCGCCGCGCCGCATTGAATTCGCCCGGCCCATAGCGCTTCTCGAGGATCGCCACGGCGTCCGGATGCTCCGGCAGAGCCACGCCGAACGCCTTCGCCACCGCATCGGCGGTGATGTCGTCATGCGTCGGCCCGATCCCGCCGGTGGTGAAGACATAGTCGTGCGCCGCCCGCAGCGCGTTCAGATTCTCGACGATCTGCGCCGTCCGATCCCCGACCGTGCGCGCCTCCAGCAGATCGATGCCCAGCGCCGTCAGAAACCGGGCGATGGTGTTCAGATTGGTGTCCTGCGTCCGTCCGGACAGGACCTCGTCCCCGATGATCAGGACGGCGGCGGTGGGGGATGCGTCGGTCATGCTCCCAAGCTAGAGACTGCATCATGCGCTTCAAGTCATCCCTCGAACGCGGAACCCTGATCCGCCGCTACAAGCGCTTCCTCGCGGACGTCACCTTGGCCGACGGCAGCGAAACCACCATCCACGTCCCCAATCCCGGCGCCATGCTGGGCCTCACCGAGCCGGGCCTGCCTGTCTGGATGTCCCGCTCCTCCGATCCGAAGCGCAAACTGCCTCTGACGCTGGAAATGGTCGAACTGCCGGACGCAGGTCTGGTCGGCGTCAACACCATGAACCCCAACCGCATCGGCGAGGCCGCTATCGCCGCCGACGCCATCCCCGAACTGACCGGCTACCCCATCCTGCGGCGCGAGGTGCGCTACGACGAAAACAGCCGCATCGACATCCTGCTGCAGGGTTCTCCCGCCCCTCATGGGGAGGGTGGCGACGGCGCAGCCGGCGACGGGTGGGGCGGGCTGGCGCCGGACCGCCCCTCCGCCTGGGTCGAGATCAAGAACGTCCACTTCAACCGCACGCCCGGCCTCGCCGAGTTCCCCGACTGCCGCACCGAACGCACCGTCAAACATCTGAAGGCGCTGGAGCGGGTGGTCGATGCCGGCGACCGCGCCGTCATGCTGTTCATCGTCCAGCGCATGGACTGCACCGCCTTCACCACCGCCGACGACATCGACAAGGCCTATGGACCCGCCCTGCGCGAGGCCGCCTCCCACGGGGTTGAGGTTCTGTGCTACAGTTGCCACCTGACGCCTGAAGCGATCCGGCTGGATCGCGCCCTGCCCTGGCGGCCCTGATTTCGACAAGGGCCGCGCCGAAAGACGACCGATGTACGAGACCCCCGAACTGGACGCCGACACCTTCGTCCGCACCCACGAGATCCGCGTCCACCAGGATGAGGAAGCCTGGGAAGGCATGCGCGCCGCCGGCAATCTGGTCGCCCGCGCGCTGGACATGATCACGCCCTACGTCGTGCCGGGCGTCGCCACGGGCCGTATCGACGACCTGATCCGCGAGTTCACCCTCGACAATGGCGGCCTGCCCGCCTGCCTCGGCTACAAGGGCTACGAAAAGACCGTCTGCACCTCGATCAACCACGTCGTCTGCCACGGCATCCCGGGCGAGAAGACGCTGAAGGACGGCGATATCGTCAACATCGACCACACCGTCATCGTCGACGGCTGGCACGGCGATTCCAGCCGCATGTTCGCGGTCGGGAACATCAACGCCCGCGCCCGCAAGCTGATCGACGTCACCTATGACTCGCTGGAGGCCGGTCTGGCCGTGGTCAAGCCGGGCGCCACCTTCGGCGACATCGGCTACGCCATCCAGCAGGTGGTCGAGGCCCAGCGCATGTCGGTCGTCCGCGACTTCTGCGGCCACGGCATCGGCCGCCTGTTCCACGACAGCCCCAACGTCCTGCACTACGGCCGCCGCGGCGAGGGCGCGACGCTGAAGAAAGGCATGTTCTTCACCGTCGAGCCGATGGTGAACCTGGGCAAGCCGCACGTGAAGGTGCTGTC
>JAVHYH010000255.1 GCA_031119155.1 Brevundimonas sp. | reverse complement strand
TCGACCCGGACGAGTATCAGGGCTTCGCCTTCGGCATGGGCGTCGATCGCCTGGCGATGCTGAAGTACGGCATCTCCGACCTGCGCCCCATGTTCGACGCCGATACGCGCTGGCTGGCGCACTACGGCTTCTCCCCCTTCGCCGCGCCGAACCCGGCCAGCGGCCTGAGCTGAACTCATGACCCAGTCCCCTTCGCTGTTCTCCCTGCAACCCCTCGGGGTCGTGCCCGCCTACGCCGACCAGCACATCTGGCTGCCGCAGCTCTTCGCCGAGCATTCGCAGGCCGGCCAGCCGGTCCTGGACGGCAAGACGTTCGAGCGTTGCCGCTTCGAAGGCCCGGCGGTTCTGCTGGCGCTCGGCGGCACCACCTTCGACAACTGCAACATGGGCGAGTCGGGCGGCGACGTTCGCAACCTGCTGCTGGCTCCGGTCGGCGCGGAGAAGGTCGTCGGCGTGATCCCGATCCGCAACTGCGTCTTCCGCGACTGCGCCTTCTACATGGTCGGCTTCACCGGCCCGACCAGCTTCCTCAAGCAGTTCAACCAGGTCGTCTCTCTTCCGGAAGAGAAGGCCTGATCCCATGAAATTCACCCTTTCCTGGCTGAAGGATCACCTCGAGACCGAGGCTGACGTCAACGCCGTGGCCGACGCCATGACCATGGCCGGTCTGGAGGTCGAGGACGTCCACGATCCCATCGCGGCCCTCGCCCCCTTCACCGTGGCGAAGATCATCTCTGCCGAGCGCCATCCGAACGCCGACCGTCTGCGCGTCTGTCAGGTCGAGACCGTGGACGGCCTTAAGGAAATCGTCTGCGGCGCGCCGAACGCGCGCGCGGGCCTGACCACCATCTACGCCCCGATCGGCGCCTATGTGCCCGGCCTGGGCGTGACCCTGGTCGAGAAGCCCGTGCGCGGCGTGGTGTCGAACGGCATGCTATGCTCGGCCGCCGAGCTGGAGCAGCCGGGCGAAAGCGACGGCATCCTGGAGCTGAGCGACGACCTGCAGGTGGGCACGCCGGCCGCCGGCGTGTTCGGCGCCGAGCCGGTCATCGACTTCGAGGTCACCCCCAACCGTCCCGACTGGCTGGGCGTGTCGGGCATCGCCCGCGATCTCGCCGCCGCCGGTCTGGGGACGCTGAAGACCCCCGCCATTGAGCCGGTCGCCGGAGCCTTCGCCTCCCCGGTCACCGTGCGCCTCGATGCGCCGGAGATGTGCCCGGTCTTCGCCGGTCGCACGATCCGCGGCGTGAAGAACGGCCCGTCGCCCGAGTGGCTGAAGCGTCGTCTGGAGGCCATCGGCCTGCGCTCGATCAACCGGCTGGTCGATGTGACCAACCTGATCTCCTACGACCGCGCCCGTCCGCTGCACGTCTATGACATCGCCAAGCTGTCGGGGACCGAGATCGTCGTCCGCGCTGGCCAAGTTTCCAAGGAGACCGGCGAGCACGAGCATCTGATCGCGCTGGACGGCAAGACCTACACCGTCGATCCCTCGATGTGCGTCATCTCCGACGCCGCCGGCGAACGCCCCATCGGCCTCGGCGGCGTGATGGGCGGCGAGAGCACCGGCTGTTCGGACGAGACTGTCGACGTCTTCGTCGAATGCGCCTGGTTCGACCCGATCCTGATCGCCCAGACCGGACGCAGCCTGTCGCTGACCTCGGACGCCCAGTACCGGTTCGCGCGCGGCGTGGACACGGCCTCGGTCGTGCCCGGCATCGAGCTGGCGACGAAGTTGATCCTCGACCTGTGCGGCGGCGAGCCGTCGGAAGTGGTCGTCACCGGTCAGGCGCCGGCGGTTCCGACCGCCTTCGCCTTTGATCCGGCCCGCGTCGGTTCGCTGACCGGCCTGTCGCTGACGGACGACCGCATCGCCGACATCCTGATCGCCCTCGGCTTCGCTGTGGAGCGTGGCGCATCGTGGTCGGTGACGCCGCCCTCGTGGCGCCGCGATGTGGAAGGCCCCGCCGATCTGGTGGAGGAAGTCGCCCGCATCGAGGGCTTCGACCAGCTGCCGACCACCCCGTTGCCGGATCAGGGCGCGCCGTCGAAGGGCGTGCTGAACCCGCGTCAGGCGCGCGTACGTCTGGCCCGCCGGGCGCTGGCGGCCATGGGCTATGCCGAGGCGGTCACCTGGTCCTTCACCAAACAGTCCATCGCGGCCCTGTTCGGCGGCGGCGACCAGAAGCTGGTGCTGGAGAACCCCATCGCGGCCGATCTGGACTGCATGCGGCCCTCGGCCCTGCCGAACCTGATCCAGGCGGCGGCGCGCAACGCCGCGCGCGGCCATGCCGACGCCGCCCTGTTCGAGATCGGCCCGATCTATCTGGACGACCAGCCGAACGGCCAGCGCACCGTCATCGCCGGCCTGATCGCGCCGCGTGCGGCCCGTCACTGGGGCGGCGCCCCTGAGGACGCCCTGTTCGGCCTCAAGGGCGACCTGATCGCCCTGCTGGACCAGCTGGGGGCCCCGACGGCCTCGCTGCAGCTGGTGCAGGGCCAGAACCGCGACTGGTGGCATCCGGGCCGCTCCGCCCGCCTGCAGCTGGGCCCCAAGAATGTGATGGTCGAGTTCGGCGCCCTGCATCCGCGGGTGCTGAAGGCGCTGGACGCCGATGCGCCGATGCTGGCCTTCGAGATCGTGCTGGACTCGGTGCCTGAGCCGCGCGGCGCGAAGAGCAAGACCAAGGGCGCGGCCAATCTGTCCAGCCTGCAGCCCCTGACCCGCGACTTCGCCTTCGTGGTGGAAGACGCCAGGGCGACGGGCGATCTCGTCCGCGCCGTGGCCGGCGCCGACAAGGCCCTGATCAGCGACGTCCGCGTGTTCGACATCTATCGCGGCAAGGGTGTGGACGACGGCTTCAAGTCGGTGGCGCTGGAGGTCGAACTCCAGCCCGTCGAGGCGACGCTGACCGATGCTGAAATCGAGGCCGTGTCGGCGAAGATCATCGCGGCCGCCACCAAGCTCGGCGCGAGCCTGAGGACCTGATCATGGCCATCAAGCCTCGTCTCGAGACGGCGTTCGAACGGCTGCTGTGCCAGTCGCGCTGGTTGATGGCCCCCTTCTATGCGGGGCTGGCGCTGGCATTGCTGATGCTGCTGGTCGTCTTCCTGCGCGACCTTTTCTACTATGTGCCCAAGGCCTTCATGATGGCCCCGGGCATGGGGCTCAGCTCCAATGACGCCATTCTGGCGGTGCTGACGCTGGTGGACCTGTCGCTGGCCGGCAATCTGCTGCTGATCGTCATGTTCTCGGGCTATGAGAATTTCGTCTCCAAGCTGGACCTTGAAGGCGAGCAGGATCGGCCACCGTGGATGGGCACCGTCGACTTCTCGGGCCTGAAGATGAAGCTGATCGCCTCCATCGTGGCGATCTCGGGCATCCAGCTGCTGAAATTCTTCATGAACATGAGCAAGGAAGGCGGTCCGATCGACACCGAGGAAGCCTTCTGGGGCGTGGTCATCCACCTGACCTTCGTGGCCTCCGGCGTCCTGCTGGCGCTGATGGACTGGCTGACGTCGAAGACGGACAAGCATTAGCGGGCGCGGAGCGCCCGCGTGATTGGTGAGTGGTGATTGGTGATTGCCTAGCAGGGCAGCCTGCGAGCTGAGGCTGGCTTATGGCGGACAGCCACCGATCACCAATCACCAATCACACACGGCGCCCCTAACGCGTCCCGGCAATCTCCCGTTAACTTTACCGCCCCAAGGCTGACGCAAAGCCCGGTGACGCTGGGTTCAGCGCCCGTGTGATCCGGGCGAACAGACTTCGGAGCCAGACATGCACCGCCGCCACCTGATTCAGTCCGGCCTCGCCCTCGGCGCGACCTCCGCCCTCGGCGCCTGCGCCAGCAATGGTCCGGCCGATCCCAACTATCCGATCCGTTCGGACCAGACGGCCCCGGCCTATACCTCGGACGAACTGATCGCCGCCGGCTCGCGCGAACTGGGCATCGCCGCCGAGGCCATCGGCGGTGCCATCGAGCGCATCTTCGCCGATCAGGGCGACCGTCCGACCGCCTATATCGCGGGCGAGGAAGCCGCCGGCGCCATCGGCGTGGGCCTGCGCTACGGCCGCGGCGCCCTGCACATGAAGGACCTGTCGGCCTCGCAGGAAGTGTTCTGGCAGGGTATCTCGATCGGCTGGGACGTCGGCGGCAACGGCAGCCGGGTCTTCACCCTGGTCTATGGCCTGTACCACCCCGACATGATCTACCGCCGCTACCCCGGCGTCGAAGGCTCGGCCTATCTGGTCGGCGGTCTGGGCGTGAACTACCAGCGCGCCGACGGCATCGTCCTGGCCCCCATCCGCACCGGCGTCGGCCTGCGCCTGGGCGCCAACGTCGGCACCATG
>JAVHYH010000020.1:20466-21040 GCA_031119155.1 Brevundimonas sp. | reverse complement strand
CCTCTATAGCGGGCTCGTCTATTTCAACTCCGTCTATGGTACCTGGAGCAGCGAGCTCGCCGACGCCATGGCCGAGATCGGCGTCTGACATGAACATCCTGATGGTCGATGACAGCCCGCAGCGGCTGAAACCCCTGATCGAACGCCTCGAAGCGCTCGGCCTCCCTCGCGAGGACATCGTCCTGGCCCAGTGCGCGATGGACGCCCGGGCGCGCCTCCAAGCCACGCAGTTCGACCTGCTGTTGCTCGACATCTGTCTCCCGCGGCGGGCGGAGGACACGCCCGCGGATGCCAGCTCCCTGGAGCTGCTCGAGGATGTGCTCGAGGGCGACGATCTCACGCCGCCACGCCACATCCTCTGCCTCACGGCCCACGACAGTTCCGCAGCGAGTGTCTCGGAGAAATTCCGCCAACACACCTGGGCGATTGTCCGCTACGCGGCCGACAACGACGAATGGATCGGCCAGATCGTCAATTCGGTCGCCTGGCTGATCAAGTCGGGCTCGGTGGCCGAGCCCCGACAGTACGGGATCGACCTCGCCATCGTGACGGCCCTGCGTGATCCGGAACTAGA
>JAVHYH010000020.1:16938-20456 GCA_031119155.1 Brevundimonas sp. | reverse complement strand
CTCGGCTCGGCGTTCTGGATCGTCGGGTATTTCCTGTTCTACCGGTCCCACGAGGACACCCTGCGCCGCGCCGACGCCATCGTGGTCCTCGGCGGCGAACACGACGGGCGGGAACAGTACGGGATCGACCTCGCCATCGTGACGGCCCTGCGTGATCCGGAACTAGAGGCGGTCCTCAGGAACGGCTGGGCCTGGAGCCCGGCCGAGCCGCTCGATGACGTCAGCTTCATCCAAAAGACCACGTTCGAGAGCGGCGGCCGCACCTTCACCGCCTGTGCGGCCACTGCACCTCGGATGGGGATGGTGTCCACCGCCCTTCTGTCCGCAAAGGTCATCGCCGAGTTACGACCGCGCGTTCTGGTGATGACGGGGATTTGCGCCGGCGTCCCAGGCAAGGTGAATATGGGCGACGTCTTGCTGGCGGATCCTAGCTGGGACTATCAGTCCGGCAAGCGGGTCAAGGACAAGAGTGTTACTCAGTTCAGCATTTCGCCGCATCAGTTGGATGTCGCGGAAGACGTCCGCTCGCGGGTCGATCAGCTCGGCGCCGATAAGTCTTTCCTGAGGCAGGTTCTTGATGGTTGGCGGGCCGACGCCCCGAACGGGTTCAAGATCGAGATCGGGCCGGTTGCCTCTGGCTCCGCCGTCCTAGCGGACGGTGAGGCGCTCGAAGATATCAAGCGCCAGAAGCGGGAGCTAATCGGCATCGAGATGGAAGTCTACGGTCTGTATGCAGCGGCCCGCGCCGCCAGCAGCCCCCGCCCGACAGCCTTCGCGTTGAAATCCGTCTGCGATTTTGCGGACCCCGACAAGAAGGACGCCATGCAGAAGTTCGCGGCCTACACGAGCGCTTCTGTGATGACTGAACTATTCAAACGCTACGGTACCGATCTGCTTCGATCCTGAGTAACGCTTGTTCAGCGAAGTTTCGCAACTTGGCGCCGTTGCGGCAGAAACATGCCGCGCGAGGCCGTCAGGACTGCTTGGCAACATCCAAGGCTTCTTCCCAAGATATGCTGCAGTAGCGGCCGGCGGCTCTACTCGACTGCGATGGGATTATGACTTGAACCAAGGATAGCCTCGCAAAGCGGTCATTTTGAGCTGCCGCTTTGAGTCAAAAGCGGTCGTTGCCCCGCTGCCCGTCGGGGCCTTCTGCCAGCACAACTTCCAGCCTCCGGCCGAACCCAATCTGACTCGATGTCAGTGAACAAACGCCCGAGGGTTCGCCGACAACGCCTATCGCCGCCGCTTCGTCGCCCCCATGACCGTCATGGCGCCGAGGCCTGCGACCAGGACATCCTCGATCACGCCGCTGCGGGTCTGTCCCATCCGACGCATCGCCTTCGTCCGACCCGCAAGCGTCAAATAGGCCAGTGGGATAGCCACCCCCACTGCGACCCCTGCCCCCAGCCGCTCCCGCCCCTTCGGCGCCAAGGCGCCGCCGGCGATGCCCGCACTGGCGATGCGCGCCAGCAGCCCGAGGAAGACCGTGCGATCCGGCGCGGACTTCATCTTGTCTCCCAGCAGTTCGCCGACGCCCATCGCCAGGGCGCCGAACTTGAACAGCGGATGATCCAGCAGGATCAGCTTGCCGGGCGTTCCCCGATGCGCCAGTCGCGCCGCCGCCAGGGCGGCCATGGGTGTCATCGATCGGGCGCTGGCGGTCGCGCCGATCAGCGCCGAGGGGAGAAGGTCGCGGATAAGCATGAAGGCCCAACCATCCCGGCGTCGTCGGGTTGCGCCGCTCCCCGGGCATTCAACGCCTCCGTCTCACAACACGGATTCAGTCAATGCGAACCGCCGCCCACACGCTTGACCGCCACCCGGATCATCCGCGCTCAGGCAGGGCGTAGGCGACCACCCAGTCGCCGTTCGGCGTCTCCATGAAATGATGCCCCCCGGCCATGATGACCAGATACTGCCGGCCGCCCTGCTCGTAGATGATCGGATTGGCCTGGCCGCCCGCCGGCAGCACGTCCTGCCAGACGGTCTCACCGGTCTCGACGTCAATGGCGCGGATCAGGTCATCCGTCGCGGCGGCGATGAAGATCAGGCCGCCGGCCGTCACAGCCGCGCCGCCGTTGTTGGGCGTGCCGATATCGATCGGCAGCATCGACGGGATGCCGAAGGGCCCATTCTTGCGGGCCGTGCCGAACGGACGATCCCAGACCGTGCGGCCGGTGCGGATGTCGATGGCGCGAATGCCGCCGTACGGGGGCTGTTTGCACAGCATGCCGGTCGATCCCATCCGCCAGCCGGCGTTGACGTCGATAGCGTAGGGCACCCCGGCCTGCGGATCGCCCGCCCCTTCGGCGGCGGGTCCCTTCTGCTCGCGGGGGTCGCCGCGCGGGAACCAGCCCCGCTCGTCGGCCTCCTTGCGCGGCACCAGGCGGTTGAAGTTCGGCATGTCGTTGTAGTTGGCGATGATCCAGCCGCGCTGCGGATCGACCGCGATGCCGCCCCAGTCGGAGCCTCCGTTGTAGCCGGGGTACTCGAGATAGGGCCGGTCGGTGGTCGGCGGCGTATAGGGGCCCTCGTAGTGGGCCTGACGGAAGCCGATGCGGCAGACCATCTGGTCGATCGGCGACATCCCCCACATATCCTTCTCGGTCAGCATGGGCCGCGCGAGCGTATGGAACAGCGAGAAGGGCTGGGTCGGCGAACGCTGGGCCGGCTCCACGCCGCCCTGCGGAACCGGACGCTCCTCCACGCGGGTCAGGGGCGCGCCGGTCCGACGGTCCAGGATGTAGAGGTCGCCCTGCTTGCTCGGCAAGACGATCGCCGGCGTCGTCCCGCCCGCCGTCGGATAGTCGATGAGGGTCGCCTGGGAGCCCAGGTCATAATCCCAGACGTCCTTGTGCACGGTCTGGAAGGACCAGGCCACGCGGCCTGTCTGCACGTTCAGCGCCACCAGGGAGGTCGCGACCTGGTTCTCCGGCGTCGACCGCTGGCTGCTGTAGTAATCGGCCGCCGAGTTTCCCATCGGCAGATAGACCAGGCCCAGTTGATCGTCGCCGGTGGCCGTGGTCCACATGTTCGGCGTGCCGCGCGTATAGGTCTGGCCTTCCGGCGGCAGGCCCGTGATGTCCGGCCTGGTCATGTCCCAGGCCCAGCGCAGTTCGCCGGTGACGGCGTCAAAGCCCTTGATCACGCCAGACGGCGCCTGGCGATACTGGCCGTCGAGGACCTGATGGCCGGTGACCACCACGCCGTTGACGATGGTCGGCGCCGAGGTGATGGACACCATTCCCGGGATGACCTCCCCCATGCCGGTCTTGATATCGACCGAACCATTGTCCCCGAAGTCGGCGCAGGGTCGACCGGTTCGGGCATCGACTGCGATCAGCCGCCCGTCCAGCGTGCCCTCGATGATGCGCGCGGCGCAGGGCGTCGCCGGAGCCGGCGTCGGCGCGGCCGGCGAACGGGCCGGCGCCGGGGCGGGCGTGCCGCCTGCGGCGGGCTGCGCGGGGGCCACCGAGGCGGTTTCGTAATAGGCCACGCCGCGGCAGGCGGCGGTG
>JAVHYH010000020.1:0-16928 GCA_031119155.1 Brevundimonas sp. | reverse complement strand
GGATCCAGTCGTCGGACCCCTGCGGGTCGTAGCGCCACCGTTGCTGACCCGTGCGGGCGTCCAGGGCGATCAGCACATTACGCGCGCTGCACAGGTAAAGGCTGTCGCCGATCTTCAGGGGCGTGGTTTCCGCGCCCCACTTCTCCTCGGGCAGATCGCCGGTGCGATACGTCCAGGCGCGCTCCAGCTGCGCCACATTCTCGCGATTGATCTGGGTCAGGGCCGAGTACCGCTGCGCGCCATGCGTCCCGCCATAGGCCGGCCAGTCCGCCCCTGCCGTTTCCGACGCAACGCCCGGCAGGGGGCCGCCCGCCATCTGTGCCGGAGCCTCGGCCCGGTTGGCCTGGCCGACGATCATCGCGAAGACGACGGTCGCCACAGCGAACACGCCGCCGCCCACGGCGGCGAGCCGCCCGCCGCCGCGCTCCAGCAGCACCGGCAGGGACAGGATGACACCGACCAGAAGGACGGCCGGCGCGACGATGCGCGGGACCAGCGCCCAGCCGTTCAGCCCGACTTCCCAGAGCGCCCACAGCACCGTCAGCAGGAAGACCGCGATATAGATCCAGGCCCCGACCGGCTTGAGCCGCGCCATCAGGATGCCCGAGGCGATCAGGCCCAGTCCCGCCAGCAGGTAGTAGAAGGATCCGCCCAGGGCGATCAGATAGCCGCCGCCCAGGACGAGCGGCACGCCCAGCAGCGCGACCAGAACCGCGAAGATACGAACAAAAACGGCCCCGGGGCCGCGCCCCGAATGCGAACGCGCCATAAGCCTACTCCCAGCCAGCTTGACGGGAGGAAGGCTTCAATCGGCCTGAGGTTCCGGTTCGGACACCGCAGCGTATCCCACGCCGCCGGGCGACGCTCCCATTTCCAGTCCGGGCTCTAGCGCGTGAACCGCACCGAGACCGGGCAGTGATCCGAGGGGTGCTCCCCCTCCGGCGCGCCACCGTAGACGTATTCCGCGAACGAGCCGGGCACGAGCCGCGCGCCGCCGTCGGTCCCGACGGCGATGAAATCGATAAACTCCCGATACCGGGCCTTGCAGCCCGCGGCCTGATCGCCCGAGGTCAGGGCCAGGGTGGAGGCCGCCGGATCGCCGTCGTTCAGCTCGAGCAGGAAGGCGTCGCCCCGGCCGGCCAGGCGCCGGTTCCAGTCGCCCAGAACGACAAACGCTTCGCCGCTCCGGGCCCGGGCCTCCGTCCAGGCCTCCAGCACCGGCGCCTGGTCGAACAGCACCGGGCAGTCCGGGTCGCTCGGCGCCCGACCCGAGTTACACCCAGACTTCAGGTGGATGGCGAGCAGACGCAACGGACGCCCCTGCGCCACCGTCACATCGACGCCCCAGCGCAGGTCCGGATTGCCCAGCGCCAGCGCGCTAACGTCGGGATTGCGCGTCCAGGGCACACCCTTGCGAATGGCGAAGCCGACCGCCTGGTTCTGAATCCGCAGCCCCGGCTGCCCCCGGCATTCGCCGCCGCGTCCGCTGGGCGGACGCGAGGACATCACGACCTCATACAGCGACGGGTCGAACACCCGCTCGGCCGCCGCCCTGTTCTGAACCTCCTGGAAGGCGATCACATCCGCATCCAGCGCCTCGGCGTGACGTCGCAACAGGGCGTAATCCGCGTCAGTCCGGGGGCGGCACCCCTCCCCGTTCCGCTCAGCCAGATGCTCAAGGTTCCAGGTCGCGACCTTGAGCGTGGCGGCGTCGCCGTCGGAGGTGGAAACCCCGGCGCATCCCTGAAGCAGGGCGGCGACGGCGGCGAAGAGGAGGACGGGACGAACCATGGCGGTTGTGGTAAAGCAACGCTGTGCTCTTGCAAGGCTCCGGACCTCCCACTTCCGGGCCGGTGCTCCGCCTTCTTGCCGTCTCCCAGGATCTCCCATGGCGCGTGGAACCGTTCGCTTCTTCAATCCGGCCAAGGGGTTCGGTTTCATCGCCTCTGACACCGGCGAAGGCGACGTCTTCGTCCATGTCACCGCCCTGCACGCGTCAGGGCTCTCGAACCTCGACGAAGGCGATGTCGTGATCTTCGAACTCGAGGCGGATCGACGGAGCGGCCGCACCTCCGCGGTGGATCTCGAGCTGGTCGAAAAGGCCCCACCGGGCGGCGGCGCCCGGCCGCCGCGCGCGTTCACCGGTGCGCAAGCTTCGCGAGACCGCAGTCAGCCGACGGCCATCGGCGCCGGCTCAGGGACCGTTAAATGGTTCAACGGCGACAAGGGCTTCGGCTTTATCACCCCGACCGCCGGCGGCGAGGATGTCTTCGTCCACGCCACGAGCCTGCGTCAGGCCGGGATCGACCATCTCCAGGACGGCCAGGCCGTGACCTTTGATCTGGAGCGGAACGCCCGCACCGGCAAGATGTCGGCGACAAACCTTCGGCTCGCCTGAACCTGGGCACAGGGCGGCAGCGCGACGCTCAGTCGCGCGCCAGTCCCACCGAGCCGCAGCGCAGCAGGTTAGTCGACCGCCGGGTCCGTGCCGTTCACCGAGGTATTCTCCTCGATCAGTTCATCTACATCGGAGCCTTTGCGCGCCGGGTCCGGATTGGTGCGAGGATCGGCCGGGACGGCGTCATCCTCCTGCGGGACGGGATCGGGGCTGTTGGGTTGGGTCATGTCGCTCTCCGGGTCTCAGGGCTCAACCGGCGTCGACGGCGCACGTTCCGGAAGCCCCCTTTCTGGGCGCCCTTCCCCCTCCCTGAGAGTCCCGCCCTAGCGGCCGAGGTCCTGGCCCCGTCCGGTCACGGCCTTCGCCAGTCCGTTGGGCAAGGGCTCTAGGGTGACCGAAGCGCCGACGCTCAGCGCCGGACCGCTCGTCCCGAGGCGGGCATAATGCTCGAGCCCCGCGTGATCGCGCACGATCACCCAGGGCGCCGCGCCCGCCTCGTCGTGGAAGCCCGTCCTGACGACACGCCCCCTGACCGCCTGTTCGCCAAGCTCGCGTGGCGCGGTCCCGCTCTCCAGCCTTCGCTGGTTGAGGGTGCGGATGATGTCCCGACGCAACTGCAGGGTCCTCAGCTTCGTCTCAAGCCCGGGGTCCAGCCGGTACCGCCGGCCGTCGGGGGTCGCCAATCCCAGGCGTTCGAGATGGCGCAACCGTCCGCGGATCAGGGCCGCCCAGGCGTCGGTCGATCCGACGCCGTCAGCCACCCGGCCTGACGCGTCCATCTCCGCCAGCAGCCGTCGGTCGAAGCCGGTGAAGCGATCCGCCTCAGTCTCCTTCCAGATCCGGCGTTCGGCCTCGACGCGGGTGAGATCGCCAAGGCGGGCCTGGGCCGCCTCCTGCGCCCGCGCCCGGAAGCCGTACCCGATATAGTCCCGCGGTATGACGAGGTCGCGGCCGTCGGCCCGCCGTCCTCGCACCAGCACATGGGCGTGCGGCTGGTCCGTGTCGTAATGGCAGGTCGCGATCCAGGTCAGATCGGGCTCGCCCAGATCGTCCGCCACCTGGCGCATCACGTCCCGCACCCAGGATCGCAACTCCAGTCGCTCCCCGTGCTCCGGCGAGAGAATGAAACGGAAGTGATGACGATCCTCGCGCCACTCCGCCGTTCGATCGGCCCCGACGACCGCCTCGATCTCGCGATCAAAGAAGTCGGGTCGAGCCCCGTCCATGCCGGCGCCGTTGCGGCCCAGATAGGCGACGTGCTTCGCCAGGGCCGCCGACCGGTCAACGCCCCGTCCGACATGTCTCGAGACCAGCGCCTTGACGATCACCCTCTGCCGCACGTCCAGCCGAAAGGGGCGACCGGAACGCGCCTGCGCCGCGCGCAACACGCCGCTCCGATCCCCGAAGGCGAAGGCGCGGGACGCCGACAGGCGTTTCAGCAGTCCGACCCGACCGCCGGAGGCGTCCGGTTTGAGGGACCGCGGCAGGGTCACCCACGGGCCGTCCCGGTCTGCGGGCGCTGCGCCGATCCGACCCTCGATCGCGCTTCGGATCAGCATGTCCAGCCTCGCGGGTTTGCCAGGATCGCCTCTCCCGACGCCGACCTCCGGCAAGTCGTCGGCCGAAGGTCCGCGCCGGGCCAAGCACCGGAAAAGACTAGGCCAAAAGCGCAGCGCCAAGCACTCTCTTTTATCTTGCCCTACAGCCCCTTACGCAGATTTCCGACATCATCGCGCAAACCTCTTCAAGCGCGATCAAACCCGCCCCTATCGACACCGCCCACCCGGACGACATGGAAAAACCCGCCCGGCCAGGCCGAGCGGGTCGTTGATCCAGACGCGGTGTTTCAGGCGGCGCGCGCCTTGATCGGCAAATGTCTCAGGCCATTCTCCATCGCCTTCTGTCCGAGGTTGAGCGCCGGCCCGAACGACCGCTGCTGTTGCCGCGTCCGATCCACGGAATGGACCAGGGTCAGGCAGACCTCAGGCTCGAGCGCGATCAGCTCGTCATTCGCCCGGAAAGGCGCGGCCTTCCCATGAAGGTCAAAATCCGCGCGGGCGAGGATCAGCTTCACCCCCTTCTGCTGGGCCCATTTGATCGCCAGCTTCTCGGAGCCCTTCGCCCCGGTCGTCGCGAGCGCCATGTCGGGCCATTCGCTCTTCGCCCAGTTCAGTGCGTCGAAGATCCGGCCCGCGTCCTCGGCGGTGTCCGCCGTCGGCGCGCCCCGGAAGGCGACCACCGGCCCACCCGGTTCAGCCTCGCCTGACCGACGATTGCGGATCGCCCGGATCGCCTGTTTGGCCTCCAGCTGCGCGGCGGTCAGATAGGAGCCGCGTCGCGATCCCCGCCAGGCGGTCCACACCTCGCCGGTCGCGATCGTCCAGCTGTCGGACGCCGCATCCCGGATCAGCTCACAGGCCCGGGTCGCCGCATCGCCCGAACGGGCTTTCGCGGTCGCGTCCTGCAGTTCGACGTCGGCGGCTTCCGATCCGTCGAAATCCCGGTCGAGGGCCCGCATCGCGTCCCGGGCGCGGTCCGCGTCCCGTTCGATCCGTCCCGCCGCCGAATGAAAGGCCCCGATGAGGGCTTCGCCGAGGAGGGTCTGGTAGTCTTCCAGCGCGGTGTCCGAGATCAGGTCCACCAGTTCGGTCATGAGCGCTCGCCCCAGCTGGATCAGGGCGTCTTCGCTCGGGTGCGGTCGCGCATCCCCCAGGGAGGCGGTCAGGTCGTCGAAGGCGGAGTCGGACTTCGAGCAGGCGGAGAAGGCGGTGTTGAAGCGGGTCATCGAACCATTCCTTGGAGAAGAAATTGTCGGAGCGCCCCATGCGCAACGACCCCGTTCCTGGCCACGGCGGGGTCCCCGGCAGTCACCGGAGCGGAGGGCCGCTCGCCCTCCGTGGAGGGGAACGGCGCAGCCGTTGACTTCCGGGGTGACGTGACAGGATCGGAGGGCGTTGTGTGGGGGCAGGTCGTCGTCGCCCTTCGCGACGACGACACATCTCGGCGCATCGCTTGCGCCGATACCGGCGGGGATGCGGTCCGCCACGGCATGGAGACGGCGGCGCGCCGCCGTCCCCGCGCGACGCTCCTGCAGGGTCCACCGGGCGCTCACCCCAGGGACGCCGTCTCGCCATGCCGGGATACACCCCGCTAGGACGTGACGTCGACAAGCCGCATCAGGCCCTCGATCGACGACGGCGCCGCCCTGTAGGCGATCTCCGCATGCGCGGCGCAATAGACCCCACGTTCAGTCGGGCGACCGCACAGGCTGAAGCCTGCCGTCCCGGGGTCGCCATAGGGCCAGCGGCAGTCCGTCCGTCTTACGGACAGAATGGACCCGGCCCCGGCCAGGGGCGGCGCCAGGGGCTGCTGATCCAGCGCCTCTGGCGGCGCCGCCTCCGTGCCGCCGGGCCCGGACAACGCCAGTCGCTCGCCCGCGGCGAGCATGGCGGTCCGATTGACTTCGGCGCCCGGCGCTCGCGCCCGCGCGCCGGCGCGTCGCCCCTTTCGCCGCGGGGGCTTGGGCGGGGTGATGCGGTCTAGGGTCCGGACGGGCATGGCGGTCTCCTCCAACGAGCCCCGATGGCTCGCCCCGCCGCGTCCTTCCTCCCGCCTCCGTGGCCACACGGAAAAAGGGCCCGGAGCGCAGCGCGCCCGGGCCCTTCACGCACCCGTTCCGGTCAGAACGGGATGTCGTCGTTGAGGTCGTAGCCGCCGCCCGCGTCGACGCCCCCATCGGAGCCCCCGTCGGACCCCGCGACGCGGGGCTCGGACGGTTCGGCCGTCTCGCGCCGGTTCTTCACCCGGATGTCGCTGACGATGACGCGCAGGTCGTAGTGTTCGACCCCGTCCTTGCCCGTCCAGGTGTCATTCTCGACATGGCCCTGGATGACCACGCGGCTGCCCTTGCGGGCATAGGGCTGGATGTAGTTTTCGGCCGTCGCCTCATTGAAGCAGATGCAGTTGAAGCCGGTCGTCCGTTCGCCCGGCTCGCCGCTCGCACGGCGGAACCGGGTGGTTTCGAGCACACGGAAGCTCGCGCGCTTCTTGCCGGACGCCTGCGCCGACAGGATTGAGGGATCCGCGGCCAGATAGCCTTCGAGGGTGAGGGTTTGCATGGTCAGTCTCCTTGAAATGAAAATGGGTTGTCGGGATCAGGCGGCGGCGCGGTCGTCCGCCCCCGCGGCCCTCGCTTCGGCCTGGCGATCTTCCGCCCAGTCGAGGACGGTCAGCCGGTTGACCACCAGCTCCTTGGCGGTCCGCTCCGATCCGTCCCGGGCCGTGTAGGCGGTGTCGATGAAGGCGCCGATGACGACGGCCTCGCAGCCCTGCGCAAGCCCTCGGGCGATGACCTTCTCGTTCAGGCCTTTCGACCAGCTGACGCAGTTGACGCCGACCAGCCGGGGCTTGCCGGCATTGTCGGTCCCCCGTTGCTCGAGCAGCCGAAACACCGCCTTGCCGAAGTCGTCACCGATTTGGGGGTCGGCCGCGAGGCGGCCCGTGAACACCATGGTCTGCATGTCAGTCTCCTGTTGATCCGAAGCGCGCGGGAAGCCGATCTTCCCCACTCCGCTTCACCCGGCCCCTCCCTTCCTTCCCGGCCCGTCCGGGCGCTTTCGCCCGGGCGATCCCACCTTGCGTGTCGCCATCGCTCCGCTTTCGCGCGATGCTGGCGCATGTGCGTTCTGACCCTCGCCTGGGACATCCACCCGGACTGGCTGCTGATCGCGGCCGGCAACCGCGACGAAGCCCACGCCCGCCCCTCCGCGCCGCTGGCGCGCTGGTCCGACGGATCCGGCCTGATCGGCGGGCGCGACCTGCTGTCCGGCGGGATGTGGCTGGGCGTCTCTGAACACCACCCCCGCTTCGCCGTCGTCACCAATGTCACCGGTCAGGGACCGCCGGACCCGGATCGACTGAGCCGGGGCGGCCTCGTCCGGAACGCGCTCGCCAGCCGCACGCCCTTCGCCGCCGCCCAGCCCTCCCGCTACAACCCCTTCAACCTGATCGTGGTCGCCGACGGCGAGGCGCGGGAGAGCACCAATCGACCGGAGGCTCTGGACCGTCCGCTCGCGCGCGGCTGGCATGCCCTCTCCAACGGACTGCTGGGTGCGCCGTGGGACCGGAAGGAGCGACTGACCCTGGCGGCGCAGGCCTGGCTCGAGACCGCACCGACAGGACCGGAAGGCCTGTTCGGCCCGCTCGACGATCGGGTGGAGGGTCGCCCGGCCGAGCTGGCGCGCCCGATCTTCCTTCTCAACGACCTGTACGGGACACGCTGCAGCACCGTCGTCGCCGTGGATCGCGCCGGACGCGGACGGATCTGGGAGCGGCGCTTCGACGCGACCGGAGCCCTCACCGGCGAAACCGAAATCGCGTTTCACTGGCTGATCTGAAGCTCAGCCGCCAACAAGGCTCAAGCCGCCGCGCCGTCCAGCACCGACTGGACCGGATGGCGACGGAGCACCGCCTCCACCACGTCCGGGCGATCCGCAGGGACGAAGAAGCGAGGCGCATAGGCGATGATCTCGACGAAGCAGCCGAGTGCGACCAGGGCGTCGCGGTCGCTGCGCCCGCCGACGACCTCCAGCCGCCAGCGATCCATGACGCGCGATCGCTTAAGCCAGAGTCCGCCGGAGAGGGCGAGCTGCACATTGCGGTCCAGCACGGCCGTCACCACCCGCCCGCCGTCCGCCCAGGCGTCGCCGAGGACGCCCAGTCCGAGCGCCGCCTTAAGGCCGGCGGTCTGCAGGTCGTCCAGCACCCGTCCCAGCCAGCGCCGGCCGTCCGGGGCCCGCACCCGACGCACTGAACAGCCTTTGGACGGCAGCTTTCCCCAGATCGGCAGCAGCAGGCCGGTGGCGAGGGTCAGCCGTCGCGTCCGCCACGGATCGGCGGCCTCGGCTTCCGCGGTCCAGACGGCGCGCCAGCCGGCCTCGTCGGTTTCGACCCAGGCGCTCTCCACGAAGGTCGTCTCCGGCGTCACCTGATGCTGGTCAGGCCGCAGAAGCCGAACGGCCGGCACGAGCCGGTCGTCGTCGGTCGTGGTGGTCAGGCCCAGCTGGGCCAGGGCGGCGCGTCCCGAGCGTGCATTGGTCACGAGGCGGAAGGCCGTGCCCTGCGCTGCATCCAGCGCCGCATCTGCGCTGACGATCTCGCGCCGCGTCCGGAGGTCGAAGGTGATCAGCGCGGTTTCCGCCCCCGTCGAAACGTCCGTGCGAATGGTCTCCTCCGCGACCACGGTCAGGGACTCGGCATGGATGTCTTCCAGTCCGCGGTCGAGGTCGCCCGCCGCGGACGCGCGCTCCAGAACGCCGGAGAGGATGCGATCAAAGTCGGCGAACAGCGCGTTCTGGTCCGCGATCCGCAGCGCCAGAAGGCGATTGAGGAAGGTGTGGATCGGCGGCAGATCGTCAGACGGCTTCAGACCCCCGTCGGCGTCGCGGAGCTTCAACCCGGTTTTGGCCTCGAAAGCCTCAAGCGTCATCGACGACAGCTCGCCGAAGTCGAGCGCCCCGTAGAAGACGAGCAGCGCGCGGCGGGCCCAGGGGCTTTCCAGATTGTCCTCCGCCCGGAACAGGCCCGCCCCGGCCGTGCGACGCTCGCCGCGCGTCAGGGCGCCGAGGGAGTCGAGCCGACGGGCGATCGTCGAGGTGAACCGCTTCTCGCCGTGGATGTCCGTCGTCACCGGACGAAACAGCGGCGGACAGGCCTGGTGAGTCCGATGGCTGCGACCGAGTCCCTGGATGGCGTTGTCCGCCCGCCAGCCCGGCTCGACCAGATAGTGGGCGCGACGCTGCCGGTTCGCCGCCGAGAGGTCGGCATGATAGCTGCGCCCGGTGCCGCCGGCGTCCGAGAAGATGAGGATGCGCTTGCGACCCGACATGAAGGCGTCGGTCTCCGAACGCGCCGCCGAAGCGCCGCGTCGTTCGACCCGCCGACGTCCGTCTCGCACCACCACCCGGCGCGACCGTCCGGTGATCTCGGCGACGGCGTCCGTGCCGAAGGCGTCGAGCAGGGCGTCCAGCACGCCCGGCACGGCGGGCAGCAAAGCCATCCTTTCGATCAGGTCCTCACGTCGCCGCAACGCCTCCTGGCTGACCGCCGGTCGGCCATCCACCATCACCGGGACCAGGGTGACGGCGCCGTCCGCGGCCTCCACCGCGTCCATCAGGTTCACCGGGAAGGCTTCTCGCAGATAGTCCAGGACGTATTCGCGCGGGGTCAGGTCGATGGACAGGTTGGTCCACTCCTCCGGCGGGATGGAGGCGAGGCGTCGCTCCATCACCGCCTCATTGGTCGAGACGATCTGGACGACGGCGGAGCGACCCTCGGCCAGATCGGTGCGGATCGACGCCGCCAGCGTCGGGGCCTTCAGTCCCGCCAGCAGATGCCCGAAGAACCGCAGCTTGGCGCCTTCGAAGGCGGAATGGACGGCCGAGGCCGCCATGCCGCTCTTCGCCTTGCCCTCTGCGTCGCTGAAGCCGGTGGCCTTGAGCGCTTCGGAGAGGTTGGCGTGGATCAGCTGGAAGGCGTCGGCCCAGGCGTCCCAGATGACGATGTCGTCCTGCGTGAGCGCGTGGAAGAGCGGTTCGTACTCGACACCCTCGAACGACAGGGAGCGCGCCACATAGAGGCCGAGCGCCTTGAGTTCGCGCGCGACCAGTTCCATCGCCGCGACGCCGCCCCTGTCCATGGCGTCGAGGAAGTCGTCGCGGGTGACGAAGGGCGCCTCCGGTCCCCCCCACAGACCCAGCCTCGCCGCATAGGCCAGGTTTTCGGCTGTGGTGGCGCCGGTGGCCGAAACATAGAGAATCCGCGCATTCGGCAGGCGGTTCTGCAGCGCGAGACCCGCCATCCCCTGAAGCGAGGGCTTCTTCGTCCCGCGCGCGCCCTTGCCCCCGCCCGCGGCGTTGGCCATGGCGTGGGCCTCGTCAAACGCGATGACGCCGTCGAAGTCCCGGCCCAGCCAGGCGACGATCTGGTCGAGGCGCGAGATCTTCTGACCCCGCGCCGGCTGGCGCAGGGTGGCGTAGGTGGTGAATACGATCCCCTTGTCGAGACGGACGCTCTCCCCCAGTTTCCAGCTGTTCAGCGGAACCAGGTCGTGGGCGCCGCCGCCGATCGCGCGCCAGTCGCGTCGGGCGTCCTCCAGCAAGGCGTCGTTCCTCGACAGCCACAGGGCCCTGGTCCGGCCCTGCGCCATGTTGTCGGCGATGACGGCGGCGATCTCCCTGCCCTTGCCGCATCCCGTCCCGTCACCGAGGAAGAAGCCGCGCCGCAGCTGGAACGCGCCTTCAGCCTCTTCCCGCGACAGGCTCAGCTGATGCGCCGCTTCGCCCACGGTCCACCAGGCCGGCAGCCGCCCTGCGTGGGCCTCGCCGGCGTAGATGACCGTCTCGAGCTGGGCGTCGGAAATCCGACCCTCGCCCCACACGGTCGAGGGCAGCACCGGTCGATAGGTCGGCGCCGGCGGGGCGACCGACGCCATGGGACCGGATTCGACGAGAGGCGACGGATGAGGCCTCTCCTCCGCTAGGGAAATCCGCGCCAGCCGGTGCGCCTGGTAGAGGCCGATGTCGCGCCCCTCGCCGCTCCACGGCCGGGTCTCATAGGCCACCGGAGCGGCGCCCGCGAGGAAGCCGAGACGGCCCGACGGCAAGGCGAGGGACCGGTCCCGCGGCGCCAGCAGGGCGTGGGCGGCGATCTCCAGGCGGACGCGGGGCCTGGCGGTCGCCCGTTCCGGAACGGCGGCCGCCAGGGCGGCGCAGGCGGCGAGATCCTCGCCGCTTGCCAGAGCAGGGACTGTCGGGTCGCCCTCTCGCCGATCCACGACCAGCAACCCGGTCTCCACGCTGGTCCCGTGTCTGGCGAAGGCCCGCGACGGGAGGCCGATGCGGGCGATGAGACGCCCCCGGGCGCCCAGCCGTCGCATCAGGCTGTCGTCGAGCAACGCCGAGACCGGAACGATCGCAGCCAGCCGTCCGCCGTCCGCCAGGGCTGACAGGGCGGCGGTGAGGTGGACCTCCAGATCGGTGAAGGGGGGATTGCAGACCACCACGTCGAAGCCGCCGGCGCCGGGCAGCAGGTCATCGACATGACGACCGTCGATCCTGGAGCGCGTGGCCGGGACGAAGAGGCCGTCCAGCAGGTCGGCGCGATCGTCGGCGAGCTCATTGAGCGTCAGCACGCCCCCGCAGGCCTCGGCGACGGCGGCGATCAGACCCGTCCCGGCAGAGGGTTCGAGCACGGCGTCTCCGGGCCGCACCTGGGCGGCCAGGACGACCAGCGCCGCCAGCTCCGGCGGCGTGGAGAACTGGTCCAGTGCGACCTGCGCCTCGCTGCGGCGGCTGTGGGTCAGCCCCAGACCGCCGACCGTCGACAACAGGGCGGTGATGGCCGCGGGCGCGTCCTCGAGCCGGGACACCTGGGGCGCGAGACGGCGGATCTGCAGCACGGTCGCCGCCTCGATCGCCTCATAGGCGTCACGCCAGATCCAGACGCCGTCAGCGTCCGAGCCGCCGAAGGCCAGGGTCATGACGTCGGCCACCAGGCGGCGGTCCAGCGGACGGGATCGGGCCAGATGGGCGGCGAGCGCGCGAGCGGCCGCCAGAACATTGGCGGCGCGATCGCAGGGGCCGGCGGCGCTGAACAGGGAGAGACTGGCGGATGGGGCGGCGGCCATGGCGGCGGGCTCCAGGTCGCCCGAAGCGGCGGGCTCATCCCTCCGGTCCTTCAGGCTCGTCCCGCCCACCCTTCCTCCGCCTCCCATGAGGAAGGCCCGCCGCGAGACTGTCGCGACGGGCCTCGCCGGCTTCCATTCCGGATCAGGCGGCCGGCGCAAGCGCCGCTTCGCCTTCCGGCGTGACCTCGAAGACCCCGACGCCGTCGTCCGCCCCCCCGGTCGCGTCGGCGCCGGCGTCCTGCTCCAGAGGGGCGTCGGGCGGCGACAGGTCCGTGTCGGCGCTGAAGGGCGCCGTCCAGGACAGGCTCGCCGGGGCCCAGCGCGTCTCGGCGGCGTTCTCCTCGACCCACGGGATCAGGTCGGCTTTCTTCAACAGCCCCGCCCGAACGTCCGGACGGCCCATCTCCTCCAGCATCTTCAGCAGAAGCGGTTTGGAGTGCGACTTCAGGAAGTCGGCGTCAGGCGTCCAGTGCAGGCTGATGTCCGCGCCGCACAGTTCGGCGAGTTCTGCGGCTTCGGCCCGGGCCGCCTTGCGAACGAGGGTCGTCTGTTCTTCCCGGAGGTCCATCGTCAGCGCCGTGAGCTCGGCCAGGAGGCTCATCTTGTCGCCATGGGCCAGGCCATGCACCCAGGCGATGACCGTCTGGCCCGACGCCTCCCAGGCGGCGCGCCGCTCATCGAGCCTCTGGCGGACCGCCCCGTCCAGCGCCTCGATGACGCGACCGCCGGTGGGATTGAACACCGACGCGGTGAGGGTGAGCGCGGCCTCCGATCGCTGACCAAAGGTCCGGACCGCCAGCTGGTTGAACAGGCGGGCAATCAGCGCGGTGAAGGCGACGCCGGGGTCGTCGGCGAGGGCGCGGATCAGGCCGCGCGTCGCGACGTCCGTGCGAAGACGGTGCAGGCTGTGGCCGACCCCCTCCGTCTCCGGTTCGGGGAATTCCGCCCGGGGCGCGACGAAGGCAGTGCGCGTCATCGACGGCCCGCCCGCCTCCCGCTCCGGTGCGTCATCCTCGGCGTCCTCGTCCCGCGCGGTTTCCACCTCCACCGGCGTCCAGCTGTCAACCTCCAGTCCGATCCGCCGCGCCGGCCGGAAGACCAGGGTGGTGGCGACCCGACCGCCGAGGGCGATCTGGTCCGCGACCAGGGTCGCCCGGACCAGGGCGATCAAACCGGCCTGGAGATCCTCGGCCTGAGCATCCTCGACCTCAGGCGTTTCCGCCAGAAGGTCCGCGACCGCGCCCGCGGCGCCGTCGCGCGCCGCCTTCGCCTCCCGCCAGGCGGTCATCTCATCGGCGGGCAGCTGGCCGCCATAGACATAGCCGGCCTGTTCCAGGTCCCCGGGCACGACCGGACCCTCCCCGGCCGTCACCAGCACCGTCAGCCCCTCGGCCTCGAAGACGGCTGCGATCTGTCGGGCGCTGGCGATCCACAGGTCCGACAGCAGCGCCGGATCCAGCAGGACCGGCGGGCGCTCGCCGAACAGGTCGGTTTCGAGCCGGCCGCCGGCCGCGACGTAGGCCTCCGGCCGGATCAGCGCGCAGCGGGGGTCGGCGGCGGTGACCTGTCCCTGGTCCAGTTTCTCGGTCACCCGCCAGTCGGCGAAGCCCTGGCCGTCCAGCGCCGCGCGCGCCAGCTCGACCTGGTCTTCCGGATCCCGCAGCCGGGCGAGCAGTCTGGCCTGACGCAGGTTCAGGCGACCGGCCCGCAGGGCGTCCAGCGCCTCCCCGGGCAGGGCGGAGAGGGCGGCCAGGCGTTTGACGTCCACCTCCGCCTGTCCGAGCGCCCGGGCGATCGCCGGAACGCCGAGGCGGGCCTTCAGCATCCGGCCGATGGCGGCGATGACGTCAGCGACATGGATCGGCACGGCCGTGTTGGTCAGGACGGCGGCAGCGGCCTGCCGGACCGGATCGGTCTCGATGAACACCTCCACCGGGAAGGCGTCGGGGATCCGGCCCTGCTCCGCGAGCAGGCGCAGGGCCAGCAGGCGACGCCGTCCATCGAGGGCCATGAAGGGGCGCTCGCCCTTGCGGCCCGGCCGCACCGTGAGCGGATGCAACTGGCCGGCGGCGTGCAGGGTCTCGGCGAGGTCGGGGATGTCGTCGTCGGCCGGCTCGCCCGCCCGAAGGTTCTCAGGGGCGATGTCGAGATCACCGAGCGCAACCGTCTGGCGGGCGCGGGCGGAGGCGATCTCGAAGGGCGACGGGGCTGACAGGGGCGCACTGGCGCTTGCGGCGGCCCGGGAACGGGACATGGGGTGGTCTCCCGCCGGCGACCGGGCCTATCCCGGCCGCATCGGCGCCCGCCCCTTCCCTTCCTTTCGCCTTTCCATGGCCCAGGCGTTCCAGTCGTCCGCATCGCCCGGCGGCAGGCGGATGCGGGCCTCCAGGCCGAAGCCCCGCAGTCGCGCGGCCTGCCTCGCCGCCGCCGCCTCGCCGGGCGCGCCCCGGTCCGCTGCGATCAGGACCCGGGCCACGCCGGGCGGCGGCGTCCAGCCCGCCAGGTTCCGCGCCGACAGGAGCGCCCATCCGGGCCGGGCGAAGATCTCGCTCGCCGACAGCACGGTCATGACGCCCTCGCCGACGACCAGGGTCGCCGCCGGCGCGGCCAGGCGCACCGCCGACCCCGGCGGCACGAGCCCGACCGTCTTGCGTGACACCCTGAGGCGATCGTCGCGACGCCCGGCGGAGGTCAGATAGGTCAGCTCCACCGCGGTCAGTCGCCCGTCAGCGCCCTGGATGGCCGCCAGCAGGGCCGGCCGGAGCGCCCGACCGGGCTGATAGACCCGCAGCGGAACCGCGGGGTGATGGCGCAGGGCGGCGACGAGCTCCGGCTCCCTCCCGATCGCCCGGCCCGAGAGATAGCGCGCGGACAGGGACGCCGGCCCGATCTTGCCGGCCTCGTCCCACAACTGGCGCGCGGTGGCGACGCGCACGGCCCGATCCGGCGACGGCGGGCCGGCATCCCGCACCGAGCCGCCTGCGCCGATGAGCCGTCCCGCCGAATCCAGCAAACCCTGCGCGCGAAGATGGTCGCGGACCTCCCGCCATTCGACGGCGCCGAAGCCATGGATCAGCACGCGGTCCCCCGCCAGCAGCAGGGAGACCGACCGGTCGGACCGGCTATGGCCGGGCGCGGGCACATTGGCCCGCATCCCGCCGGCGTAGAGATCGCCGCCGAGCGCGGCGACGAGCGCGCGAAGGGTCATGGCGCCCTCACATCAGCCCCAGGGCGCGGAAACTGGCCGTGCCCTCCCGCCCGACGACGAGATGGTCGTGCACCGACAGTCCCAACGCCCGGGCGGCGTCAATCACCCGGCGGGTCATCTCGATGTCGGCCTGGGACGGCGAGGGATCGCCGGACGGATGGTTGTGGATCAGGATCAGGGCCGAGGCCGAGACCTCAAGGGCGCGCCTCATCACCTCTCGGGGATAAACGGGAGCATGGTCAACCGTGCCCTCGGCCGTCATCTCGTCGGCGAGAAGACGATTGCGATGGTCCAGGAAGAGCACCCGGAACTGCTCCCTCGGCCGGTGGGCCATGGCCGCGCGGGCATAGGCCTGCAGCGCCGAGGACGAGCCCAGAACCGGCCTTGCGGACACCGCCGCCCGGGCGAACCGGACCGCCAGTTCCCGCAGGACCGCGAGATCGACGACCAGATCTCCGCCCGCCAGATCCAGTCTGGCCAGGTCCGTCCGGTTCGCCCAGAAGACATCGCCCAGCGCGCCGAACCGGTCCAGCAGCGCCTCCGCCACTTCGGCGGGCCGGCCCACGCGGCCCCGCAGCAAAGCCGCCAGCAGCGTCGTGTCATCGAGCCCCGCGGGATCCGGAGACCCGAGGGCCGTTCGCCCCCTTTCCTCCGAAGGCGCCTCCGGCGGCGGCGATCCCCGGCGCGGGGCGGATGCGAGCGAGTGTAACATGGCGGTCCCTCCTGCCGCTCCCTCACGGAGCGCCCGCCGTCGTCCCTTCCTTTTCCACCTGTCTCCGGCCCGGCCTCCAGCTGACCGGCGCGACCGCGGCCCCGCCCCGTGGGCCGGACGCGGAAAGCGCGTCGCCTCCGGAATGTTTGGGGCCTCAACGCCCTTGGCCCTGCCCGGCTGAACAGGCGGCGCAGCCTTCGCCTCCAGACCGGGCGCCTGAACCGGGCATCTGGACCGAAACGCAATCCTGAATTAGGTTAACAGTCAACCTTTCCGTGCAATCCGGATCGTTGGCGCCCCGCGCCTCCGGCGCTGAACCGGACCCGGCGATCCGTCTTCCCACAGGCTCCGATGACCGAACGCCCCTCAAAACCGGACTGGATCGAGCGCCTCCTGGTCGTCGCCCTGATCCTCGCCTTCTCGGCCCTGGTCGCCGCCACCATCATCCCACTGCTCTGACATCCGCCGTCGACGCCTGCAGATAGACGGGGCAGCGCCCGCGCCTCAGTCTTCGTCCGGCCCTCGTCGTCCCCGCACCTGGGCCGGCAATGGAGGATGGGTGGGCCGGTCAGCCCGCTTCCCGGGCGCCACCCGCCGTGGCACGGCGGGCTTGTCCCCATCCCATTCCGCCGGCCAGTCGGCGACCAGTTCCAGGCACTGGTTGGTTTCCGGCGGCACGCCGTGGAAGGTGGTCACCCCGCTGCACCCGAACCGCCGGCAGGGCGGTCGGCGGTTCCACAGGGTCTCGCGCTCACCGAGGGTGAACTCCAGCACCGCCAGGTCGGCCTCCATCACCAGATAGCAGCGCCCGCAAACCGACCAGACGAACCAGCCCTGGTCGATCATCTGGCCGATGGTCTGTGACCGCATCCTCCACCAGGTCAGAGGCCGGCGCTCGAGCTTGACGTAGCTCATGGCTCAGAAC